>JAWXBP010000433.1 GCA_034440135.1 Planctomycetia bacterium | reverse complement strand
GCCATCTCAACAGCCCTCCGTGGCAAAAACGAAACTCAGCGACATCGTCGCCGGTTACGCATTGCACGGAAACCCCAGTTTTGAGACAAGGCCTAGTGTCGCGAGCTTTTTCAGATGGGGAAATTCATGGACCAGGATTTGATCGAACGGTATGGCTCCGGTGGGCCGTTGGTGCGGGAAGCTATTGACGGGCTCAGTCATGCGGAGCTGAACGCCGATCCGGTGCCTGGGACTTGGAGCATCCAGGAGATCGTGCTGCATCTGATGGACAGCGATCTAATCGGGGCCGACCGGATGAAGCGGGTCGCCGCCGAGGAGCATCCCACGTTGATTGGGTACAACGAAACGCTTTTCGCGAAAAGTCTCTACGCGCCGGAGATCGACGCGGCTTTGGCTGCCGAGATTTTTTCGCTGAATCGCCGCATGACCGCCGCCATGCTGGGGCGACTTCCGGACTCTGCGTTGGCCCGAACGGGCTATCACAACGAACACGGCGACATGACGCTGGAGCAGTTTTTGAATAACTACATCGAGCACTTGGACCATCATCTGAAGTTCATCCGCGAAAAGCGGCGGCTGCTGGGGAAGGCGTGATTTCGCTTCCTTTCAGAGTTCGCCCGCGAAACACGCGAAACACACGGAAGGGAGGAGGTCAGGGAGATTGGTTACTGCGGAGTAGCTTTGGGACGATGGTTCAGTCACCCTTTTGGGGATTGCATTGCTATGCCCTCTCAATTTCGTGTGTTTCGCGTGTTTCGCGGGCCAATTGAATCGTTCGCGACGCCCCCTCTGTTGGGTCTTGGGTCGCCCCATCTTCTCTTGGAGGAAATCCACCTGGGCGTTACTCTTTTCCGACCTTCGCGATGGCGATTTCGACAGGGAAGTTCGTCGATTCACTTCGCGGGGAAGCTTGGATTCCACGCCGCATCCCGTCGCGGCGTGCGAGGAATCCCGATCGAATGACCCTGGCATGGAGGCCCCGCGAGCATGGAGGCTCTTTTTCCACGGCTGCTGGTCTGCGCAGCCGCCCTGGCGTCCTTGGGCGCCAGTCACCGGACCCCGAATTTTGTCGTCAATGCTGCGACGCCTGAGCTGGCCCAGGAGATCGGCGCGGCCGCGGAAAAATACCGCGTCGAGATGGCCGAGCTTTGGCTCGGGCACACGTTGCCGGATTGGTCGCAGCCCTGCCCGATTACGGCCGATGTCGGCGAAAAAGGCGCTGGCGGCGTGACCAGCTTTGTGTTTGATCGCGGCGAGGTCTACCGCTGGGAGATGGCGGTTCAGGGTACGCGAGAGCGCGTCCTGGACTCCGTGCTGCCGCACGAGGTAACGCACACGATTTTCGCCTCACACTTTCGTCAGCAGTTGCCGCGCTGGGCGGATGAAGGCGCCTGTACGACCGTCGAACACAACAGCGAGCGCGACAAGCACCGGCATCTGCTGGTGGATTTTTTGCAAACGGGCCGAGGCATTGCCTTCAACGAAATGTTTCGGATGAAGGAATACCCGCACGACATTCTGCCGCTGTATTCGCAGGGGCATGCGCTCGCGCAGTACCTGATTGGCAAGAAGGGCCCGAAGGCTTTCGTGCGATTCGTCGAGGAGGGGCTGGATACGGACGATTGGTCCGCGGCCGTCGACAAGCACTATGGTTTCCATGACCTCAGCGAGCTGCAAACCGATTGGCTGGCTTGGGTCAAACGAGGTTGCCCGGAAGAAATCGCAGTCCCGGAGGTCGAAGATCCGTTGGACTCGTCCCCGACATTCGTCGCCGCGAGTTTGCGCGGCAATGCGATCGAGCGCCAACCGCGTCCGACGCCGAATCTGATCTACCGCGCTCAGAATGCGCCGCCGTCGAAGAAGACGCCTTCGGCAGCTGCGCCGCGACCTGTGAACGGCGTTTCGACGGACGGTTGGCGGGCTCCGGCCGGAAATCGCCGGATGCGCTCGCTGTCCGGTGACGCGGCGATGACGGAGTCGCCCGTCGAGGCCGATCCCGTGGTGGACGATCAACCGACTGCGAAGTCGGACGACGCGGCGCGCGAGGTCATCTTCGAATGGCGCCGCGAGGACCATCGGGTCAGGTAGGCGGCGAGAAGTAGAAAATATACTTCGAGACCTGGAAGAAGACCGGGGCGGCGAAGCAGATCGAATCGATCCGGTCGAGGACGCCGCCGTGGCCCTCGACCAGGGTGCCGTAGTCGCGGACGCCGCGATCGCGTTTGATGGCGGACATGGTCAGCCCGCCAGCGAAGCCCATCAGCGCCGTGGCGAAAGATAAGATCGCCACTTGGAAGATGTTGAAGGGCGTGGCCCACCAGAACATCATGCCAAGCAGCGTCGTCGCCCCGATGCCGCCGAGCATGCCGGTCCAGGTGCGTCCCTGGTGGATGGCCGGTGCAATGACATAGCGGCCGAACAGCTTTTCGGCGGCCAGGTGCAGCACGTCGCCGAGTTGCACGATCAGGATAAAGAAGAACATCAGGCGCGCGTTCCGCGTCAAGCGTTCTTGGGCATTGAGCGCTGGCCGTGCCACCGCTGGAGTGTTTGCTTCCGCCGTCACGACGGGCGCGATTTCCGCCGTCGGCGAATTCATCGCGATCTGCTGCTCGTCCAAGCTGAGGATCGCCGGGGCGTAGCTTAGGCAGTAGACGCAGATCATCAGCCCGGCCTGAATTTTCGCGGTCCGTTCCAGGAAACGTTTGAAATCGCCCGCGAACGCCACCCGGGCCGGGATAAAGAGGAATGCGTAGACCGGGATGAGGATGCTGTAAAGCGGCTCGCGGCGCATGCCGACCAGGATGAATTGCAGCGGCGTGAAGATGAAAAACACCCAGAACAGCGCGCGGTGGTCGGCAATGCGCGTTGGCGTGAGCGTGATGAACTCGCGCAGCGCCCAGAAGGAAATCACCCCGAACAGGATAACGGTGGCGGAGTAGCCCAGCAGAAACGCCGTGGCCAAGGCCGCGGTCATAATCCACCAGGCGTTCACGCGGCGGTTGAACTTGGCCACGATCGCCGGATCCATGCCGTTGTCGACCTGGCCGCGCAGAATCCTTCCCACGAGTGTGGCGACGCCCAGCGCGACAAACACGCTGAGGACGAGGATTAGCGTGTAGCGATCGTAAAACTGCACGGATTACTCGGGAGTTTGAAGTTTTTTAGTTTGAAGTGTTCAATGTTCAGTGTTCAGTTGGTCGTCCCGTTCGCATCACTTCTTTGCGACTCTGCGTCTCAAACGGTTTTCACTCATGCGTCTTTGAGTCGCTTAACCGCGTCTCGGGCTCTGGCCAGGAATGCGACCTTGGATTCGCCGGTTTCCAGCCAGATGGGCGGGCCGAAGGTGATGCAGCTTAGCAGCGGCACGGGTAGGAACTCGCCGCGCGGGAGGACGCGGTTCAGGTTGTCGATGTGCACTGGGACCGCCTCCAGATCGGGACGTTTCTTGCAAAGGTAATACAGGCCGCTCTTGAATTCCTGCAGGTCTTCTCCGGTGTTACGTTGGCCTTCGGGGAAGACGATCAGCGAATACTTGTCTCCCATGGCTCGGATCATCGCATCCACTGGGCTTTGATGCACCTTGATTTCTTTGCGATCGATTAGCAGCGCGTGGAAGACCCGGTTGGCAAGATACCGGCGGACGGGGCCCTTTTCCCAGTAGTCCTTGGCGGCGACGGGGCGCGTCAGCTCGCGAATGTTCGCCGGCAGCAGCGACCACAGCACCAAGGCGTCGAGGTGGCTGGTGTGGTTGGCGAAGTAAACGCGTTGGCAGTCGTCCGGTTGCGAGTCGATCCAGCGCACGGTGGCCCCGCTCAAGATCCGCGCCGCCGCGGCCAAGAGCATCGCCATCAAATCGGTATGGAATCGCTCCACGGGATCGAATACCTGACTGCTCAATAACTACGTCCGCCCAAGCCGACGCGACAATCCTAGCCCGCTTGGCGCGGCCGGCAAAGTGCCGACGCCGGCCATGCGACGACCTGACCGCGACACGGTTGACCGGCGGTGACGACGGCTTTAGGCTCCGGTTGGACCGAAAAGCACTCCTACCGGGCGACCACGATGCACGTTCATTCTGTACTGATTGGCGATAATTGGCGGCCGGCGCAACAGGTCGGCGTTTTTCAGGCCACGAACCCGGCCACTGGGGAACAGTTGCCGGACGCCTATCCGCGCAGCGCTTGGGCCGATTGCGAAGCGGCGCTCCAGGCCGCGCGGCAGGCGGCCGACGCCATGCGGTCGCTCCCCGCCGAGGCGTTGGCGGCCTTTCTCGAAACTTATGCCGGGAATATCGAGCAGCATGCCGAGGCGATCGTCACGGCAGCGCATTTGGAGACGGCCTATCCGCGCTCGCCGCGCTTGGCGGACGTGGAATTGCCACGGACGGTGAATCAATTGCGTTTGGCGGCCGGGGCCGCCCGGGAAGGCTCGTGGGCGATGCCGACGATCGACGCGCCGGCCGGCATCCGGTCGATGTACGGTCCGCTCGGCCCGGTTTTCGTGCTGGGACCGAACAACTTTCCGCTGGCCTATGGCGGCGTTTCTGGCGGTGATTTCGCGTCCGCCATCGCCGCCGGTAATCCGGTGATCGCCAAGGCGCACCCAAGTCATCCGACGACCTCGCGCCTGTTTGCTGAGCAAGCGCATTTGGCCGCGCAAACGGCTGGGCTGCCGCCTGGGTCGGTGC
Source organism: Planctomycetia bacterium (assembly GCA_034440135.1). Taxonomy (NCBI): domain Bacteria; kingdom Pseudomonadati; phylum Planctomycetota; class Planctomycetia; species Planctomycetia bacterium. The sequence continues at coordinate 24,388 of JAWXBP010000433.1, read as the reverse complement.
AGATGCTGTATGACATGGCCCCCGAGGACGGACTGCGGATGGTGGCCGATCCACGCATCGGAGCGACCGCCTTCACCGGCAGTCGTTCGGGCGGCATGCGCCTCAAACAAGCCGCCGACGCGGCCGGGAAACCGATCTATCTGGAGATGTCGAGCATCAACCCGGTCGTCATTTTGCCAGGCGCGTTGCGAGAGCGCTTCGACCAGGTGGTCGGCGATTTTGCGACGAGTTGCCTGATGGCGGCCGGGCAGTTCTGCACGAACCCCGGGCTGGTGATTTTGCTGGCCGGGACCGCCGCCGAGAAGTTCGCCACGGCAATGGCGGAGAAATTCGCGCAGGCGCCCGTTGGCACGTTGTTATCCGCTGGTGTGCGAGACGGTTTAGCGGCGAATGTCGCCAAGGTGGTGAAGGCGGGGGCGAATGCGCTTACCGGCGCTAAGCCGGCCGAAGGCGCAGGTTACCGCTACTCAAATACGCTGCTGCGCGTCGATGGCGTCAAGTTCTTGGCCGATGCGCATACGTTTCAAACCGAGGCCTTCGGGAATGCTTCGCTCTTGGTATTGGCCAGCGACGTCCGGGAAGCCGAGGCGATTCTGAAAACGCTGGAAGGCAATCTCACCGGCTCGATTTATTCCGACACGCAAGGCGGGGACGACGCTGGCTATGCCGCGCTCGCGCCGATTATGCGGGAAAAGGTCGGACGGCTGCTGAATGACAAGATGCCGACCGGCGTGGCCGTTTCGCCCGCCATGCAACACGGCGGACCGTACCCAGCGACCGGACATCCAGGATTCACCGCGGTGGGCATTCCCGCATCGCTTGTACGTTTCGCGGCGCTGCAGTGCTACGACAACGTCCGCGAACACCGGTTGCCGCTGGCGCTGCGCAACAAAAACCCGAACGGCACGATGTGGCGACGGGTCGCGGGGAAATGGACGACCGACGATGTTTGAACCGCGGAGACGCGGAGACGCAGAGAGGATTTGCCCGCGAAACACGCGAAATAACGCGAAAAAGGGACGTGTTGGAAGCGGGTTCCTGGTGAGTCTCCCACTGGAATTATTTCGCGTGTTTCGCGGGTAAATTCCTCCTTCGCGACTCTGGGTCTCCGCGGTTCAAATCGTCATGGCCGCGTTTCTTCTAAGCTGGTTTTGGTAGAGGACTTTTGACAGTAGGTCCTTTGATCCGTCGATGCCGCCTCCGCGGTCGTGGTGCCATTCGCGGTGGGTGGGCGTGAGGTGTTCGTCGTGGGGCCAGGGGTGGAACGGTTCGTAGCCGAGGACGTTGGCGAGTTTGCTGGAGTTCATCGTGACGTCGCCGGCGCGCGGCGGGATGGGGCCGGCTTGATGGCGCAGGCAGCCGTGTAACAGGCTCGGGTCGTAGCCGCCGACGCGGTTGATCACTTGCGCGATCTCAAACAGCGACAACGCGCGCGGCGCACCAGCGTGGTAGAGGCCGGTGAGATGGTTGCCAAGCGCGGCTTCGCACAATTCATTCAGGCAATCCGTGTACGTCGGCGTCCGCAGCTCGTCGTAGTAGAGCGTGGCGGGGCGGTGCTTTTTGAAACGAGACTGAATCCAGTCGATGGCCCCCGCGTGCCCGTTGAAACTCACGCCCATGGGAAGCGAAATGCGCAGGACGCAGGCCGCGGGATCGGTTTCGAGGATCAAATCTTCGGCGGCGACCATCGTTTTGCCGTACTCGGTCACGGGGTCCGTGGCGTCGGTCTCGACATGCCAGCCTGACTTTGTGCCGGAGTAGACCAGGTCGATTGAGAGGTGGACGAAGCGAATCTCTGCGTCGACCGTGAGTTTGATGAGGTCTCGCACGCCTTCGACGTTGATCCGCCAGGCCATCTCCGGGTCGAGCTCGCACGATTTGAGTGCGCAGTTACCGGCGCAATCCAGGACGGCGCGAAACTTGTATCGCTGAAACAATTCCCGTAGCCCGGCTTCGTCCTCGGCGTTGCAGACTTCGACCCCTTCGCCGACCAGCCGCCAATTGTCGCGCTGGCGAATGCCGATCACTTGCCCTGGATAGCGAGCGCGAAAGTAGTGCAGCGCGTTGTAGCCGGCGACGCCCGCGATGCCAGTCAGCAAGAGCGGCAGCCGGTCTTCGCCGAGCTTGACGCGTGCGCCAATATTGAGACGCTCAGGACGATGATAATGGGCGAGAGAGGCCATGGGGAGCGCTTACCGATTCGCGGCCTGATCGAAGATCGCGTCGAAGCGGCGGCGGGTTTCGTCCATCATTTGCTGGCACCGCGCGTGGAGTTGTTCGGCGTCGCCGCAACCGACGAGGCGTGCCAGTTTCAGCAGTTCCGTTGCGTCGGTCGGCAGATCATTGCGGGACGTGGAGTGCATCAGTCGCAGCCGCGCTTCGACGGTCCGCAAAAAGCGATAACTTTCGGCGAAGAAGGAACCGTCTTCGCTGCTGAGGATGTCTTGTTCCGTGCAAGCGCGCAAGGCGTCGAGCGTGTTCGCGGTGCGGACGGCGATGTTTTCGGACCCGTGGCGGAGTTGCAACATTTGGACGAGGAATTCAATGTCCACAATTCCGCCGCGGCCGCGCTTGAGATTGCCGGCCGGCGCCGCTTCTTCCAAACGCTTGCGCATGCCGCGAATAGACATGACGAGTGAGTCATTCCACTCATGCTCGAACGCCGCGGCCTCGATCAACTGCTGAGCGTGGCGCGACGCCTTGGCTTCGCCGTACACGACCCGCGCGCGGCAGAGCGCTTGCCGCTCCCAGAACTGGCCGTCGCCGGAAGCGTAGTAGCGGGCGAATTCTCCGAACGTCGTCGCCAACGCGCCGCTCTTGCCGGTTGGCCGCAGTCGCGGGTCGATCTCATACAGCCGGCCGTAGGGCCCCAGCCGGTTGGCGACTTTGATAATTCGTTGTCCCAGTTCGCCGAAGAAGTGCTGATTGCTGGTAGTATCGGTGCGCTTGGAGCGTTTTGGGTGCGCCGTTTGGCCGTCGGCCTCGAACAGAAACACGATGTCCAGGTCGCTATGGTAGTTCAGTTCGCGCCCGCCGAATTTGCCGAGGGCGGCGATCACTAGCTCCGCCCGTTCGCCGGCGCGAGGGCCTTCGGAGATGGTGGGCTCGCCGTATTTCGCGGCGAGGCCGGCGTATTCGATCTCCGTGATTTGCTCCAGGCAGGCCTGCGCGATGTCGCTGAGCACGCCGGTCGTGGTTTGAATGTCGTCCTTGCCAAGGATATCCCGCACGCCTACGCGGAGTTGCTGCGAGCTTTTGAAGCTGTGCAGAATCGGGTCCAGGTCTTCGGCCGCGCGGGTCAATTCCGCGAGCGCGCGGCGCAGCGATTCCAGCTTGGGCAACTTGTTGAGGACCAGGCTGTCCATCAATTCGTCGATCATGCCTGGGTTGCTGATGAGCATTCCGGACAAGAACGAACTCGACGCGCACAATTCTACGTACAACTTGAGCGTCGGTGGATTGAAGCTGAATAGTTCCCAGAGGACCCCTTTGCCGCCGAGGGAGTCGCTGACTTTTTCGAGGTTGACGAGCGTGGAGTCAGGATCGGGCGTCGCCGCAATGGCACGTAATAACGCTGGCGAGATCGAGGCCAAAAAATGCCGGCAACGCCGCGTCGACAGAAAGCGAATCCGCTCCGTCGCCAGGGCGTTCAGGTTGCGATACGCCGGCTCGACGTCTTTGAAGCCGTACTTCGATAGCACCTGCGCGATACGTTCCGGGGCCGGCGCGGGATCGAGAACCAGGTCCACTTCCGGCTCCGCTTCGGCGTCATCGCCGAAGGCGTCGTGCAGCAGGTGATCGAGGATCCGCCGATTCACGGCCGTACGCGTCTTGTAATCGGCTTCGAAGGCTGCCAGAGCGGATTGCTCCGGTTTGTCCTTGTAGCCCATGCGGATCGCCAACTTGCGAAGCTCGTGGGCGGCCTCCGGCAACAAGTGCGTTTGCAGGTCGAACATGATCTGCAGGCGATGTTCGATTTTTCGCAGGAAGCCGTAGTTGTCTTCGAGCAGCATCCGCTCTTGATGCGTCAGGCAGCCGACTTCCTCCAGCCGGGCGATCGCCTGCAACGTATTGCCGGTCCGCAGTTCCGGCAGGTCGCCGCCGTTCAAGAGTTGCAGGAACTGAATGGCGAATTCGATATCGCGAATGCCGCCGTGCCCGGTTTTGACGTTGCGCAGGTCGGCGCGTTCGCGGATGGCCCGTTGTTCGATGCGGCGCTTGAGCGCCTTGATGCCGGCGATATCAGCCAGCCCGAGATAGCGGCGGTAGATCCAGGGATCGAGCCGTCCGAGAAACTCTGCCCCGAGACCGAGATCGCCGGCCGCGGCGCGGGCTTTCACGTACGCCTGGCGTTCCCAGGTGCGGCCGAGGATGTCGTAATAGTGCAGGGCGCTTTCCAGGCTGCTGACCATGGGGCCGCGTTCCCCTTCGGGCCGCAGCCGCAGATCGACACGGTAGGCGATGCCTTGTCCGGTCATTTCGGTCAACGATCGCATCACCTCGCGGGCGAGGCGATCGAAGAACTCCTGGTTCGTCATTGCCCGATCGCCGTCGGTCTTGCCCGCCTGGTCGTAGAGGAAGATGAGATCAATGTCGCTGGAATAGTTCAACTCCACACCGCCGAGCTTGCCCATCGCCAGTACGACGAACCGCGCCGGCGCCCCATATTCAGTACGTGGTACGCCCCATTTGATCACGAGTTTTTTCCGTGCCGCGCGGACAGCGCCTTCGACGATGGCGTCGGCGAGATGGGAGATCTGTGCGGTGACGGATTCGAGCGTCTGCCCGCGGACGATATCGCCGTAGGCGATGCGCAGGCTCTCGCGGCGTTTGAAGCGCCGCAGCGTCAGCATCACGGCTTCATCGTCGCCAGCGAGGGCGGTGACTTCGGCCGCGAGTTCTTCGACAAGCGTCTCGCGCCGCACCGGCATGCCTTCGGTGATGCGGAGCAAGTCATAGGCGGCGCTGTCGACAATCAGCAAGTCGCTGAAATGCTGGCTCGTCGAGAGCATCTGTAAGAGCGTTGGCAACGCTTCGCGGTCGCGCTCGAAGAGCGCCACGGTCGACAGCGGATTCAGCGAAGCACATACGAACTTGTCCAGGTTGTTGAGCGCCATGTCCGGATCGCTCAGGCCGGGCAGATGTTGCTCCAATTGTCCGGCGATGTCGGCCAACAGGTCCAGCGTAACCCCGGCCGTGGCCATGTGGACGAAGTTCCAATGCGCCCGGCCGGCATCGTGCAGACCCAAAGAATGGAACCACCCCGCCGCCTCCGTCGGGTGGTCCAAGTAGCGATGGATGGCTTCGATCTGCATGGCGGCGGCGGTGCGGGTCGGCCTTTAAGGAGTGATGCGTGCGGAGTGATGAGTATCCGCGCCTCAGCATGCATCGCCTGCTAAGTATTCACGCGGAATCTCATATACTAGCCCGACGCGCAAGCGAGGGGGTGCGGACGCCATTTAAGGGTAGACGTCTACTCGAATTCGACGTCAACTCCCCCTCGCTTGCGCGTCGGGCTAGTGTAGTTTCTTCTGCGGGTGTAGTTAGCTCCTTAACGAGATTCCGTAGACCTCCGGACCGACTTCCTCCGTGACGACGGCGCCGAAGAGCGTGAAGGCGTTGGCGTCGTAGATGGCGACCGGTAGGAACTGGCCGATTTGCCGGCGATTGCCTTCGAAGACCACGATCCGATCGCAATTCGTCCGCCCGGTGAGTTGCAGGATCGGTCCGTCGGACTCGTGTTTTTGGCTCGCCTTGCTCGGCCCTTCCACCAGCACGGTTTCCGTCCGACCGAGGAAGTGCTGGTTGTCTTCTTCGCTGATTTGGCTTTGCAGTTCCAGCAGCACGTGATTGCGATGCTTCTTCACGTCCTCCGGCACGTCGTCGGCGAACAGTTCCGCCCCTTTCGTGCCGGGGCGCTCGCTGTATTTGAAGATGAAGCTGTTCTTGAAGCGGCCTTCCTGGAGCAGGTCGACGGTTAGCTGGAAGTCTTCGTCCGTCTCACCGCAGAAGCCGACGATGAAATCGCTGGTCACGGCGGAGTCCGGAATCGTGGACCGCACGCGGGCGAGCATTTCGCGGTATTCTTCCACCGTGTAGCCTCGCTTCATGCGTTTCAGCACGGGGTTCGATCCGCTCTGCACCGGCACGTGCAAGTAGTGCGAACACTTCGGCAAGTCGCGCACCACCTGCAACAGGTCGTCGGTCATATCCTTCGGGTAGTTCGTGACGAACTTGATGCGATCGATGCCTGCGACGTCGTGCAATCGCTCGATCAGATCGCACAGGCGGTGCATCCGCCCGTCTTCCAGGTAGCGATAGCTGTTGACGGTTTGCCCCAGCAAGGTGATTTCCCGGCAACCCTCGTCGGCCAGTCGCCGGACTTCCATCTCGATCTGTCGCGGCGAACGGCTTTGTTCTGGACCACGCACTTTCGGCACGATGCAATACGTGCAGAACTTGTCGCACCCGATCATAATCCGCACGAACGCCTGGTAGGGCGTCGGCCGCATTTGCGGATCGCGGAGCGGGTCGTAGCTCTCGAAGCTTTCCTCGACTTCGCGCCGCGAGCCGCGGGTGCGATCCAGGCTGACTTCCATCCGCTGACCGCTGCCGGCGGCGATTTCTTCCAGCAGCGCGGGAATCTGGTGCAATTGCCCGGGGCCGACGACCAGATCGACGAACGGGGCGCGGTCGAAGATCAGCTTCTGATCTTTCTGGGCCATGCAGCCCAACACGCCGATGATCTTGCCGGGATGCTGCTGCTTGGCGTGTTTCAGGCGGCCGAGGGCGCTATAGATTTTGTCTTCGGCGTGCTGCCGGACGCTGCAGGTGTTGAAGAGGATCGTGTCGGCGAGGCGGGGCGAATCGACCAATTCGTAGCCCACTTTGCGCAGACTGGCCACCACCAGCTCGCTATCGAGCATGTTCATCTGACAGCCGACGGTCTCGATGTAAAGCCGTTTACCCATGATCCTGGCGTGTGCTCACTGTTCCCTTAGGCCGCCCCGCGTCGTTTCTTGTCGGACTCTTCGCTCGCCTTCTTGGCTCGCTCCGCCGCCGCCTGTTGGCGGAATTCCCGGGCGACGGTGTCGCTCCGGGCGCGCATCAGCCGCACCAGGCTCGTCACCGCGATGAACGCCGCCACGGCCAACAACACCCACTGCCAGACGTCCATGTTACGGAGCATGTCGAGTCCTCCCCTGATCCTTCCTGGGAACCCATCATGTTACCTTAACCTGCGCCGCCCAAGCGAGGGGTGGCGGGGCAATCATCCTGAAACGCCGCCCAATTCCGGTCCGAAACGGTCGCCGATCTGGACGCCGTGCCCTCGCAGGAACTCATCGACCAGCATCAGGCGCTTTCCGGCTGGCTGGAGGGAGAGAATTGACAGACCGCGGTCGCCCGTGGCGATGACCAATTCCCCTTCCGAACGGGGCAGGCGAATCGGAATCTCGACTTCCAGGTCGGGACGGACGGGGATAATTCCGCCGGATTGGGCCACGACGACCGTTCCGGGCGGCACGTCGAAGCGGACAGTGGTGACGGCCTGGACGTGCCCGAGGATCAGCCGCATCGGCGGGCCGCCGGCGCGATGCCAGTAGGTGTAGGTTTTGGGCCAAGGTTCGAGCGCGCGGACCTGGTTCTTGAGCTCGGACGCTTTCCGCGACCAATCGATGGCCCCGTCGGTCTTGAGAAGTCGCCGCGCGCGGGTGGCTTCCGCAGAGTTCTGCGCGATGCCGGGAAGCGCTTCGCCCGCGGCCATGCGATCGACGACCTTGCGCACCAGCGTCGCGCCAAGTTGAGCGAGCCGTGGTTCGACGTCCGCGGCCGTGTCTTCCGGGCCGATCGTCGCGGTGGCCTGTGCCAGGCATGGCCCGGCATCGAGGCCCGGCGTCATATGGATCAGCGTGACGCCGGTGATTTGTTCGCCGTGGTAGATCGCCCAATTGATCGGCGCGGCGCCGCGGTATTTGGGCAACAGGGAAGCGTGCAGGTTGATGCCGCCGCGCGGCGCGGCGGCCAGCGTTTCCGGCGCGAGGATTTGGCCGTAATCGGCCACGAGCAACAGTTCCGGCTGCAATGCGGCCACGGCGGCCCGCGCCTCGGGCGCGTTCACGCTCTCAGGATCGAGCACCGGCGTGCCGTGTTCGGTCGCCAAGACACGCATGGGGTTTGGCGGGTCGCCGCCGCGTCGATGGGACGGCCTGGTGGGCTGCGTGACCAACGCCACGACCTCGTGCGCGCTTTCATACATCGCCCGCAACATCGGCACAGCGAACGGCCCAGTCCCCATTACAACAACGCGCATGGAAATCCAAGAGAACGAAGAAAAACGGCCCACTTCACGATTCGTCGAATCCGAATCCTAGCACGTTCTACCGACATCAAGTGCCAGGCCGCATCTCCTTCACCTTTACATCCGCTTCCCCGACGTTGTCGGTCAATTCACCGGCGGAATCGTTGATCCGCAGGTACAGGGTGCCCGAGACCTCCGGGGCGATCTCGCCGTGTAAACCAATTCCGAGCGGCTTCAGGAAGGCGCTGCGGGCGTCTGCCGGAGCGCCGTCCGGGCGGACGACCGCCAGCAGTTTGCCGAGTGGTTCCGCATGATAATAGCGGATGGACACTCCGCCCGGCTCACTCCACCAGATTACCGGTTCAGTGCCCAATTGATAGCGTCCCGAGGCTTCAACCTGGTAGCGCTGGCCCGCCTCGAGTTTCCAACCCGTATTGCGCCAGCCCTGGTCGGCGGGGATTTTCAACTCGACGCCATCCGCCGGCAGCGGCTGGCCGGGCGTGAAATCGACGATCATCCGGTCCACGGCGTAGGCGTGTTCCAGATTGGCGACAAACACCTGCCAATCCTCGAACAGGATTTTCAAATCGTCCTTGAACAGCCGCAGGAACTCCTCGTTGAATTCCAACGAGTTCACCAGCGCCGGCAATTGGCGAAAGCGTGCTTGATAGCGCGGATGGGAGTCGAGAAACGCCGCCAACGCCCAACACCAGGCATAGCCGTCGTTCTGCTGATGGGCCTCGGGCCCGAAGCGCAGCACTTGGGCGACGTGCATGGCGTTGCCGACCACTAAGGAATCTTGCACCAGCTTGATGCGCCCGAGTTCCGGGACGTCCTCGCGCGACCGTGGAAAGTACGCCAACTTGAGGCCCTGGTCGTCCCAGTGGTGGGTGGCCATCAGTTCCGCCATGCCCTCGCTATACCAGTTCTGGCCGCCGCTCCCGAGCAGCGTGAACATGAAGCTGTGCGTGCCTTCGTGCAGCAGCAGATGCCGGCGATAGTAGGGATTGGGTTGCTCGTTGAGCCAGAACTCCTGTCCCCGGGAGTAGCCGTGTCGGAACGCCGGCAAGTCTGCGGGCAAGAGGCCTGCTTGGGCGAAGCGGTCCTTGTCGCCGACGAGATACCCGATGATTTTCCAATCGGCGTTTTTCGCCGCGTCGACGCCGAAGTAGGCGCACCACTGGGGAAAGGCCAGATCAAAGGCCTTGGGGAGCCGCTCGATCTCGGCGTCGATTGGCAAGTCCGTGACCAGCGTGAGATGCTCGCTGTCGATCCGCTTGAATCCGGCGGCGACCGCTTTTGCTAATTCGGCTTCGTGATCCCGTTTAGGCGCTTGCGGAAAATTGGCGAGCGGGGCGTCTTTGCCCCAGCCGGGCTGATGGCGTTCCGGCGGCGGCGGCGATGCTTCGTTTCGCGCAGCAGTAGTCGAAGCACTGTTGGCCGGCGGTGGAGGCGGCGCCGCTGCCGGGAGTGGCGATGGGGTTGGCGAGGCCGCGGGTTCAGGCCCGCAGCCGACGAAAATCGAGACGGCGAGCGCCAGCGAGAACTTCGCGCCCGTCCTTAGAAAAGCTCCGCCCATCGGATTTACCGCCACGATCGTAGTCATCCACTAGTGTCGATTTTGCGAGAAATCGGAATCCGGCCGTGGAAACTGCCCGGAATCTCTGGCGAATCCCGGCTATTACGCTATTCTAGATGCGCCGTACCGCGCGCCTGCGAACCTGTTGTCCCTGGAACCCCAAGTCGCTGATTGCAATGTCGAACCTGGATCAAGTCGAGATCCTCACTTTCGATTGTTACGGAACCTTGATTGACTGGGAATCCGGAATTCGGCAAGTGCTCGGAGAAATCGCCGCGCGGCACGGTCTGAATGCGCCGGTCGATGACCTGGTCCGCGAATGGGAAGCGGTGCAGTTCGAGTTGATCTCGGCGGCCAGCTTCCGCCGCTATCACGGCATCCTCCGCGATAGCCTCCGGCAGACGTTCAAACGCCGCGGCGTCTCGATCAATCCCAAGGAGCAGGACCTGCTCGCCGAAAAAATCGGCGGCTGGCAGCCGTTCCCCGACGCGCGGCCGATCCTGGCGAAGCTCAAGAAGCACTTTCCGATCGCGATTTTGTCGAACATTGATGACGACATCCTCGCGCAAACGGCGCCCAAGCTGGGAATCGACTTCGACGAGTTGATTACGTCGGATCAATTGCTCAGCTACAAGCCCCGGCCGGCTCATTTTCAGCGGGCGATCAAGGCCTTTGAGAAGCCGCCGGAATTGTTCCTGCATTGCGCATTCGGCGCGAAGTACGACCTCAAGCCCGCTCAGGATGCCGGCATGTTGACGGCCTGGGTGAAACGCCCCGGGGCAATTCAAGAAACGCCGACCAGCGTGACGGCCGAAGTCGACGGACTAACCGGGCTCGCGCAATTGCTTCAGATCGCTTAGCGGCAAAGTACTCGCCCCATTCTTGTCCACATTGCGGCCAGCGGGGGAATTACAGCCGCGATGGTGAATTTGTACCGGGTGACGGCGTTTCTGAGCGCCGCGTTATTGTTCGTCGCGCAGCCGCTTTTCGCGCGGCTGGTGTTGCCGTTGGTCGGCGGCGCGCCGGCGGTTTGGAATACATGCCAGGTGTTTTTTCAGGTCGCGCTGCTGGCGGGCTATCTCTATGCCCACGCTTCGACGCAGTGGCTGGGCCCGCGGCGGCAAGCGGCGCTGCATATTCTGCTGATTTTGATTCCGTTCGTTTGTTTGCCGTTCACGCTCGTGAACGCCTCGCCACCCAATCCGGAGGTCAATCCGTCGCCGTGGCTCCTGGCGCTAATGGTCACGACGATTGGCCCGCCGTTTTTGGCGCTGTCAGCGACGGCGCCGCTGGTGCAGCGGTGGTTTGCCTCGGCACAGCTGAACGCGGCGCGCGATCCATATTCGCTCTATGTGATGAGCAACATCGGAAGTTTCGTCGCGCTGTTGGGCTATCCGTTCCTGATCGAACCGGCCGCCACGTTGCGGACTCAGACGATTGGCTGGGCGATCGGCTATGGCATTTGGATCGCTTGCCTCGCGGCTTGCGCGACGTATGTCTGGCGCGCCAAGAATGAATCGACGGATGCTGCGCCGGTAACCTTGCCCGAAGTGATCCCGCCGACGAGTGCGAAGCGCAAATCCAAAAAGCACGCGCCCGCGCCGGCCGAGTCGGTGGCAGTGTTTGTGCCGGATCAGGGGGAAATCACCTGGCGGCGACGTTTGCATTGGCTCGCGCTGTCCGGCGTGCCGGTCGCCTGGATGCTGGGCGTTACGACTTGGATTACGACCGACATTGCGCCAATCCCGTTGTTGTGGATCGTGCCGTTGGCGCTCTACCTGGTGACGTATATTCTCGCCTTCTCGCAACGCGGCGGACAATTTACGGCTTGGGCGCGGCGGATTCACCCTTGGGCGATGTGCGCGTTGGTGGCATCGCTGACCGGCACAGGCGTCTGGCAATTGATGTTGCCCCACGTGCTGGCCTTCGCCGTCGGAGTGATGGTCTGCCATGGGCAACTAGCACAACTCCGCCCGTCGGAAAAACATCTCACCGAGTTCTACGTCTGGTTGTCGGTCGGGGGCGCGCTCGGCGGCACGTTTATTGCGCTCGTGGCGCCGCTGGTGTTCGTCGTTCCGTGGGAGTATGCCTTGGCTGTCACGGCCGGTTGCGCTCTGGCGCCGCGGCCGAGCGAACGGGCGAATCGCCTCGTCGATTTGGTGTGCGTGTTCGCGGTGTTGATTCTGCTCCTCACCCTGAGGCAGTACGTGCCGAATTCCCAGAAGCCGTTGTTGTTGATGGGCGCGTTGTTGGGCTTCCCGGCGCTGGCGTGGTTTCACAATCAGCGACGGCCCTGGGCTTTCGCGTTGGTAATGGGCTTGATTCTCGCGCTCGACATCGGCGAAGTCGTGGGCGGATTGCGCACGCTGCGCACCGCGCGGAGCTACTTTGGCGTGCATCTGGTGTCGAGCGATATCGACGAATTCGGACGGACCGTGCATACGCTCCAGCACGGCACCACTGCGCACGGCATGCAGATTATGAACGAGGGCTTCGATTGCACGCCGCTCGTCTACTACTATCCGACGGGGCCGCTGGGAGACGTCTTCGGGGCCTTCACTCCCAAGGAAGGCGAGCAGCAACATTTCGCCGCGGTCGGACTCGGCACCGGCGCGGCCGCCTGCTACGTATTGCAGCAGCGCGACGTGACGTTCTTCGAGATCGACCCCACGGTGCGGGAACTGGCCGAAAACCCGGAATACTTCACGTATCTCAGCAAGTGCGCGAAGGGACGCTACCAGATCAAGCTGGGCGACGGCCGGCGGATGCTCGCCCAAGAGCCAGCGGGACGCTACGACGTGATTCTGCTCGACGCTTTTTCCAGCGACGCGATTCCAGTCCATCTGCTGACGCGCGAAGCGTTGGCAATTTATATGTCACGGCTCACGCCCGACGGCGTTGTCGTATTTCACATCTCAAACAATCACCTGGACTTGGCGCCGGTGCTGGCCGATTTGGCGCACGAATCGGGTTGGGTCTTCCGCATCCGCCGCCACGACCCGCCCCCGGCCGACCAGCGCAACTACGTCGCTTCGTCGACGTACGTCGTGATCGCTCGGCAGGTGGAACATCTACGAACCATCGCGGAAGACCCACGCTGGCGCCCGCAAAGGCCGTCGGGAAGGGCGGTCTGGACGGACGATTACTCGAACGTGCTGAGCGTGCTGAGGTAGCGCGACCTGATTTGAACCGCGGAGACGCAGAGGCGCGGAGGGGAAGATTAACCGCGAAAGACGCGAAAAGACGCGAAAATGAGGATGTAGGGCGGGCCGCGCGAATGAAAAGGCGTTTGGATTGGTTGCGTTTCGCACGTACCGCGAACGAATGCGGAAACAAAAACGTAAGGCCCGCCATTGCGGAAACGGCGGGCCTTACGTTTTGGACATCTAGGCGAGTTTCGATGGGCGAAAATGCTGGAGGACAAACCGCCAACTCCTTGCACGGCCCGCCCTACGATACTTACCTTCTTCCCTTTCGCGTCATTTCGCGTGTTTCGCGGTTAAATCTCCTCTCCTCCGCGTCTCCGCGCCTCAGCGCCTCCGCGGTTCAAATTTAGCAGGCCTATTTCGCCACGCGCCACCGGAGGTACGAGTCCAGGAAGCCTTGGATTTCGCCGTCGAGGACGCTTTGGAAGTTGCCGGCGTAGTGGCCGGTGCGGACGTCTTTGACGCGTTGGTCCGGGTGCAGGAAGTAATTGCGAATCTGCGAGCCGAAGCCGGTTTTCGCCTGGTCGTTGTATTTGGCCGCCTGTTCCGCTTCGCGTTTTTCTTCTTCGATCCGCGCCAGTCGGGCGCGGAGCATCTTGATCGCGGTGGCGCGGTTTTTGTGCTGGCTCCGTTCGTTCTGACACTGCACGGCGATGCCGGTCGGCAAGTGCGTGAGCCGAATGGCGCTGCTGGTTTTGTTGACGTGCTGCCCGCCGGCGCCGCTGGCCCGGAAGACGTCTTCGCGGACGTCTTCGTCGCGGATTTCGATCTCCACGCTGTCGGCGATTTCGGGCGAAACGTCGACCGCCGCGAAGCTGGTCTGGCGTTTGCCTTCCGAGTTGAACGGGCTGATCCGCACCAAGCGGTGCATGCCGGTCTCGCCTTTGAGGTAGCCGTAGGCCATGGGGCCGCGGATGGCGAGGGCCACGCTGTTGATGCCGGCCTCGTCGTTATCTTGCCGGTCGAGGATTTCCACGTCGTATTCGTGGTCCTTCGCCCAGGCCATGTACATCCGCAGCAACATTTCGGCCCAGTCGTTGGCGTCGGTGCCGCCGTCGCGGGCGTTGATCGTCATGATCGCGCCGCTGGCGTCGTGCGGGCCGCTCAGGAGCGCTTTGAGCGCCAGATCGTCGAGCGTCGCTTCGAGGCGCGTGAGTTCAGCCGGCATTTCAGCGGCGAAGCCAGGATCGTCGTCGGCCATTTCGGCCATGGCGCGCAGGTCGTCGGCCGCCTGCGAGAGTTCCGCCAACGGTTTGACCACGGAGTTGAGCGCCTTCAACTCGGCGATCGTCGCCTGAGCGCGCTCCTGGTTGTCCCAGAAGCCGGCGGACGACATCCGCGTCTCAATCTCGGCGACTGCTACGGATTTTGTTGCGTAGTCAAAGAGAGTCTCGCAACTGCGTAATCCGCTCGAGCACCGAATCGACGCGATCCTGAACTTCCTTATCCATGGTGATGTTCGTCCCAGTCGGTGCGAGAAATGTTGAGAGCGGGGATTATATGCAACGCAGCGCTTTAAGCCCAGGGAAGGCCACCGAAGACTTCGATGGCGAATTCGACTTCGAGGGCCTTCCCTGGGCTTGTTGCGAGGACGCGACTGATTTCAATGTCGGCGCAACAAAAAAGGAGACGATCTGCGATCCCGCCAAGGAGCTTGATCGTCCCCTCTTGAAACCGGGGAGTTCTCCCCAGATGGTGGGAGTATCCCGGTGTATTCCGATCCTGTCAATAACCCGGAGTCTGACGACCGCGTAGAAGGTGCCGTCGCCCAGCACCAAATACACGTGTCTGCAAACCGAACATAAAACACTGGCGAGCCGCCGCGCCGGTGCGTTACAACAAAGGTCAGGATTCGGAACAGCCCACCCTGCCCCGCAAAATGGTTCGCGCACTTATCGTTTTTGCTGCGCTTGTGACGGCCGCGTCGATCGCTGGCTGCCGCGACTCCGTGCCTTCGCAGGGGGAAGTTGACAAGACCTGGGGGCGGCTTGGCCTCGAAGACGGAAAGTTCCAAAAGCCGCGAGCTGGCTGCATCGACGCCGAGGGACGGCTATACGTCGTCGACATGACCGCGCGGATTCAGGTCTTTGACGAAGAGGGGAATTTCATCCGCGCCTGGAGTTCCCCGGATCATGCCACGGGGCGCCCTTCGGGCCTCTCGATCGATCGCCGCGGCCGGTTGCTGGTGAGCGATACCCATTACTTTCAAGTGCTGATCTACAGCCCCGAAGGCGTGTTGCTGGAAAAGCTCGGCGGCACGATGGGCGAGGGGCCCGGCGAATTCGGCCTGGTCACGGACGCCGCCGAGGATTCACAGGGCAATCTTTACGTGGCGGAGTATGGCGAATACGACCGCATCCAGAAGTTTTCCCCGGAGCGCAAGTTTCTCTTACAATGGGGCGGCCACGGCGAGGAGCTAGGGCAGTTCGTGCGTCCGCAAAAAATGTGGATCGACGCGCAGGATCGCATTTGGGTGACGGACGCTTGCAATCATCGAATTCAAGTGTTCGACACCGAGGGAAAGCTGCTGCTTCATTGGGGTACGCCAGGAAGCGGGCCCGGCGAGTTGAGTTATCCCTATGACATTTCGATGGACGCGGACGGTAACTTGCTGGTCACGGAATGGGGCAATCACCGGATTCAGAAGTTCACGCAGGACGGCAAGTCGTTGGCCTGCTTCGGCAAATACGGCCGCAAGGAACCTGGTGAATTTTTCCACCCCTGGGGCAGCATGGTCGACCGGCAGGGGAGGATCAACGTGATCGACTCGCAGAATCACCGGATTCAGCGAGTGTTGATGGAGTAGGGGAGGAGAGTAGGTTGATGCTTCGAGGATGGCGCATCGGGACTACTGAAAACTGAACACTGAAAACTTCAAACTCACATGGATTTCCTCAACTACTTTCGCGAATACCAACTTGGCTTTGACAGCCCGAAGTTTCTTTGGCTGTTGCCGGTGTTGTTGATTCCGCTGTGGGTGTTCAGTTTCAAGAGCCTGGCGGGCTTGGGGCCGGTGCGGCGGATTTTCGCGTTGGCTTTCCGCACGCTCGTGCTGACGATCTGCGTGCTGGCCTTGGCGGATATTCAGCTCAAGCGGTCGACGGAAAAGCTTTCGGTGATTTATCTCCTGGATCAATCGAAAAGCATTCAGCCCTCGCAGCGCAAGAACCTGATTGACTACGTCAACACCGCCATTCGCGAGCATCGCGACCGCGACGATCGAGCCGGCGTCGTCGTGTTCGGACGCGACGCGGCGATTCAGACGCCGCCGTTCGATACGGATGTGCAGATCAATGAAGGCCAAGAGGTGCAGCTCGATCCCGAGTACACCAACTTGCAAGGGGCTATCAAGCTCGCGCAGGCCACGTTCCCGGGCGATTCGGCGAAGCGGATCGTGATCGTCACCGACGGCAATCAGAACATGGGGGATGCGCTGGAACAAGCGCAAGGGGCGATCGAGTCGGGAATCAGCATCGACGTGGTGCCGGTGCATTTTCGTCATCGCGCCGAAGTGCTGGTCGAGAAAGTCAGCGTGCCCAGCGATATCCGCAAAGGCCAGCCGTTCGACCTGCGGGTCGTGGTCAATAATTCCGCGGTGCCGACGGAAGTCGATGCCGGCAATGTCAACGGCACGCTCATCGTCCGGCAACAGACCGACGATGCGCCGGTGACGATCTCCGAGCAGAATGTCATGTTGCCGCCGGGCAAACGCGTGTTCACGATCCGGCAGCAGATCGACGAGCCGGCCTTCTATAGCTACGAAGCCCAGTTCGTGCCTGACACCGCCGCCGATGACGCCATGGCGGAGAACAATCGCGGGACAGCGTTCACGTACATTCGCGGTTCCGGGCAGGTGCTGCTGATCGAGGATTTTGAAAATCCTCGCGAGCACGAGTTGCTCGTCGACCGGATGCGGAAGCAGAACATCGAGATCACCGTCCGCAAGAGCGATCAGGCGTTTTCGGGACTGCAGGAATTGCAGCAGTACGACACGATCATCCTAGGCAACGTGCCGCGCGAGCACTTCACCGACGACCAGTTGATGATGCTCTCGCAGAATACGCAGCTCATGGGGGGCGGCCTGATCATGCTCGGCGGGCCGAACAGTTTCGGCGCCGGCGGTTGGGCCAGTACGGAAATCGAGAAGGCGATGCCGCTTGATTTCCAGATCAAAGCGGCCAAGGTCGTACCCAAGGGCGCGTTGTGCATGATTATGCACGCCTCGGAAATGCCGGACGGAAACTACTGGCAAAAGGTCGTCGCGCAGGAAGCGCTGAAGACGCTCGGCAATCAGGATTTCTGCGGCGTGATTCACTACGGCGCGACTGACCAGTGGCTGTGGAATGCGCCTCGCGGTTTCCTGAAAATGGGGGGCAATCGCCCGCAAATGCTGGCGCGACTCGATCGGATGCAGCCGGGTGATATGCCGGATTTCGATCCCGGCCTGGTGATGGCCTACAAAGGATTTCGACAACTGCAAGATACGGAGCAGCCGGCGATCAAGCATATGATCGTGATCTCCGACGGTGATCCTTCGCCGCCGTCAGACCGCTCTATTCGCGACCTGGTCAGTCTGAAAGTCACGATTACTACGGTCGCGATTGGCGCCCATGGTCCAGCCGAATCGCGACTAATGCAGCAAATCGCCCAACGGACTGGCGGGAAGTACTACGCCGTGAACTCCGGGAAGGCGCTGCCGCAGATTTATCAGAAGGAAGCGCGTCGCGTCGCGCGGCCGCTGGTGCATGAAAACAAGAACGGATTTACGCCGCAGTTGCGTTATCCGCATGAGATGCTGGCGGGACTCGACGAAGGTTTTCCACCGGTGCACGGCTACGTGATGACGTCGGTGAAGAAAAACCCGTTGGTCGAGGTTTCGCTCACCGCGCCCGAACCGGCTGGTCAGGACAACACGACACTCTTGGCGAGTTGGACGTATGGACTGGGCAAGGCGGTCTGCTTCACCAGCGATGCTGGCTCGCGCTGGACCACGGCCTGGGCGGACTGGGAAGGCTACGACCAGTTTTTCAGCCAGATGATTCGCTGGTCGATGCGGCCGGTCGGCGATCAAGGCAAGTTCACCGTCTCGACCGACAATGTCGACGGCAAGGTGCGCGTGGTGATCACCGCGCTGGATAAAGACGACGAGTTCTTGAATTTCCTCGACATGAACAGCACGGTGCTGGGTCCGGACATGAAGCCGCGCGATCTGAACCTGGTGCAGACCGCGCCCGGGCGCTACGTCGGTGAATTCACCGGTGAGGACGCCGGCAGTTACTTCGTGATGGTCAATCCAGGCGCCGGCACGACGCCGATCCGGACCGGCGTGAATGTGCCATATTCGGCGGAATATCGCGATCGGGAAACGAATACACCGTTGTTGCAGCAGCTGGCCAGGATGACGCCCAAGGGGGGCAAAGAAGGCACGTTGATTGACGATCCGACCGGGCAGTTGAATCCGGTGACGCTGTTACAGTTCAACAGTTTCCGCCACGACTTGCCACGGGCGACGAGCAGCCAAGATATTTGGCATTACCTGGTTTGGGCTGGTTGCCTGGTGTTTTTTGGTGACGTGTTCATTCGCCGCGTGACTGTGAATCTCGATTGGGTCGGACCCTGGGCGGCGTCGATGCGCGACACGCTGCTGGGACGCGATCACGTCCCCACGCCGACGCCGACGATGGACCGCCTGCGCAGTCGGAAGGCGCAGGTTTCCGACGACCTGGAACGCCGCAAAGCGGCCACGCGCTTCGAACCGACGCCCGATGCGCCGATTTCGACCGATGCCATCGACGCGGCACTCGGGCAAGCCGACGCGCCGACGTTAGCGAAACCAACGTCCGGCCCCGGCATGGCGCCGACCGGACCTGAAGATGAGAACAGCTACACGAATCGGCTGTTGAAGGCAAAGAAGGAAGCGCGACGACGGCATGAGGAGAACTGAGAAGTTGCGGCAGCGGTGCTGTACAAGTAAAAGCCCAGGGAAGGCCCTCCAAGTCGTCGGTGACAACTTCGACTTCGGTGGCCTTCCCTGGGCTTAAACAGCGCGAGATCGAAAAACACAACACCCATCAAATCCAGCCACCCACGAGTTTACGAGGAACGCATGAACATCAGCGAGTCGATGCAGGCCCGCGCCGAGGAATTCGTCAAGCGCTACGGCGCCGTGCGCGAGCAATTGGGCCGCGTCATTGTCGGGCACGATGATATTGTGCATGGCGTGCTGACCTGCTTGTTCGTCGGCGGGCATTGTTTGCTGGAAGGCGTGCCGGGGCTCGGCAAGACGTTGTTGGTCCGCTCGTTGGCGCAGACCTTGGACTTGAACTTCTCGCGCATTCAATTCACGCCCGACCTCATGCCGGCGGATATCCTGGGCACGAACATGGTCATGGAAACGCCCGAGGGGCGCCGCGTGTTCGAGTTTCAGAAGGGCCCGCTGTTTACGCAGATCTGTTTGGCGGACGAAATCAACCGCGCCACGCCGAAAACGCAGTCGGCCATGCTAGAAACGATGCAGGAAGGGACCATCACGATCGCCGGGCACCGTCATCAACTCGACCGGCCGTTTTTCGTGATGGCCACGCAGAATCCCATCGAGCAGGAAGGGACCTACCCGCTGCCGGAAGCCCAGCTCGACCGGTTCTTCTTTAAGCTGGTCGTGGGCTATTCGTCGAAGCAGGAACTGTCGACGATCATCGACCGCACCACGCGCGGCGAGTTCCCCACGCCGGAGAAGGTGATGGACGGCAAGGAAATCTTGCAGTGGCAATCGCTGATCCGGGAAGTGATCATCGCACCGCATGTTCAGGACTACATCGTGCGGCTGATCCTGTCGACGCACCCGAACGGCCCATACGCATTGCCGATCACGAATCAATACATCCGCTGGGGCTCCAGCCCGCGCGGCGCGCAGACGATGGCGCTGGCCTCGAAAGTCCGCGCCCTGCTGGAAGGCCGCTACAACGTCAGCTTCGAAGACGTGCGGCGCGTGTTCCTGCCGGCCATGCGCCACCGCGTGCTGCTGAACTTCGAAGCGCAGGCGGAAGGCATCGAACCGGACCAGGTGTTGTTGGATATTCTGGAACGCTGCCCGGAGAAGAGTGATGAGGCGAAAGCGGCGTAACGAATGCAGAATGATGAACGATGAATGGGTAGAGCAGATCCCCACATGCGTTCATCGCTGTAACCACATTCGCAAACGCGTTTCCGCCCGCTCTCCGTTAATTATTCATCATTCGTCATTCATCATTTCGCTCATGTCCACTACCTCTGTTCCCCTCCTCTCCCCCGAACTCCTCGCCCAGCTCGAGCAAATGGAGCTTGTGAGCCGCAAGGTCTTTCGTGGGCGCATGAAAGGGGAGCGGCGCAGCAAGCGCAAAGGGCAGAGCGTCGAGTTCGCCGACTTTCGCCCCTATGTGGCGGGGGACGATTTGAGGTTCATTGATTGGAACCTCTACGCGCGGCTGGAGAAACTGTTTCTCAAGATGTTTATGGAGGAAGAGGATCTGCACGTGTACGTGCTGATCGACGCCAGCATGTCGATGGATTTCGGCGAACCGAGCAAGCTGCGCTACGCGAAGCAACTTGCCGGGTCGCTGGGTTTTGTCGGGCTGTGCCGGGCGGATCGCGTGAAGATCGAGACGCTCGGGCAGCCGCTCCGCACGCCGGGGCCGGTGCTGCGCGGGCGGC
This sequence comes from Planctomycetia bacterium, assembly GCA_034440135.1. Taxonomy (NCBI): domain Bacteria; kingdom Pseudomonadati; phylum Planctomycetota; class Planctomycetia; species Planctomycetia bacterium. The sequence goes on along the minus strand of JAWXBP010000433.1, from coordinate 3,615 downwards.
GGAACCTGTGGCGGATGCTCGACTACCTGGACGGGATTCAAGCCGGAGAAACGGCCACGCTCTCGGAAGGCGTGAAGAACTTTTGCCTGCGCAACCCTGGCAAGGGAATCGTGGTGTTGATTTCTGACCTGATGGACAAGCACGGGTACGAAGACGCGCTGCGGTACCTGGTCGCACGGCAGATGGACGCGTATGTGATCCATGTCCTCTCGGCCGAGGAGTTGGAGCCGGAATTGAAGGGAGACTTGCGCCTGGTGGACAGCGAAGACAGCGACATCGCCGAAATCACGATCAGCGTGCCGCTGCTGAAACGCTACAAGCAAACGCTGGCGGCGTTCATCGACGGGGCCCGGAGTTTCTGCACGAAGCGCGGCATGGCGTATATGCTGGCGCAGAACCAATTGCCGGTGGAGCAGTTGATTGGGAACTATTTGCGGCAACGCGGGCTGGTGCGATAGAAGTAAGGCGGCACACCGTTGTGGCACGGTCTCACGACCGTGCCACCGACCCGACCGAAGGTCACCTATATTCCAGATGGCGCCAAGCCAGCCGTGGCACGGTCGGGAGACCGTGCCACAACCTGAATGAGACGGCGCCACAACCTTGAGAAACATGCATGAACTGGAACTCGCTCCTTTCGCCGTGGCTGTGGGCGCCGTTGTTGGCGGTGCCGCCGGCGGTGATCATGCTGTATTTCTTGAAGCTCAAGCGCCAGCCGCTCGAGGTGCCGAGCACGTATCTGTGGCTCAAATCGATCGAAGACCTGCACGTCAACAGTCTCTGGCAAAAACTGCGGCAGAGTTTGCTGTTGTTTCTGCAACTACTGATTCTGCTGCTCGCGATCATCGCGCTGTTGAATCCCACCTGGCAGGAGCAAAAGCTGTCCGGGAATCACCTCATCTTCCTGGTCGACAACTCCGCCAGCATGGGCGCGACGGACGTCGGTCCGAATCGATTGGAAGAGGCGAAGCGTCAGATCAACGCGCTGATCGACGAGATGACGTCCGATTCCGAGGCGATGATAATTAGCTTTTCGGACGATGCGCAGGTCGAACAGAACTTCACGTCCAGCCGCCGACAACTCCGCGAGCGGCTGGCCTCGATTCAATTGACGAATCGACCCACGTCGCTGGCCGAAGCGCTGCAGGTTGCTTCCGGGCTCGCGAATCCGGGTCAGGCATCATTCGATAATAGCGATCAATTGGTGGCCGAGCCGGTTCCGGCCGCGCTCTACATCTTTAGCGACGGGCGGTTTCCGGAGGTTCGCAACTTCGCGCTCGGCAATTTGGATCCCGTGAAATACGTGCCGATCGGCGAACCGGACGCGGCGAACATCGGCATCGTTTCCTTCACCACGCAACGTGGCGAAAAGCCTGGGCAGTTGCAGGCCTTCGCCCGGTTGGAGAACTACGGTGCCACGGAAGTCACGGTGGAGTTGACGTTGCTGCGCGAAGGGAATTTGATCGACGCCTCGCAAATCAAGGTGCCGCCGGGAGACTCGGCCGCTACGGCGTTCGAGTTGGGCGAGATCGAAGCCGGCGCGTTGGAACTCCGTGCGGCGACCGGCGATAAGCTGGCGATCGACGACGTGGCGTATGCCTCGATTAACCCGCCGCAACGCTCCAAGGTGCTGCTGGTCACGCCGGGCAACGAGCCGCTGCAGTTTGCGCTGGCCACGACGCGCGCGGAACAGTTGCTGGAACTTTCCATTGAGCCGGTCGACTATCTTAAGTCCGAGGCGTATCGCAATCAGGCCGCCACCGGGGCATTCGATCTGATCATCTACGATCGCTGCGTCCCTGTGAACGCCCAAGACGCGACGAAGCCGGGCGAACTACCAGAAGCCAACACGCTGTTTGTCGGCGTTCTGCCTCCGGGCGACGCTTGGAAGGCGGACGCGAAGGTCGATATTCCGCAGATTATCGATACCGATCGCAGCCATCCGCTGATGAACCTGATTGAGATGGGGAACGTGCTGATTTACGAAGGGACGCCGCTCAAGCCGCCGCCAGGCAGCACGGTGCTGATCGACACTAACGCCGGAGCGATGTTCGCGATTGGTCCGCGCGAAGGCTTTGAGGACGCCGTGCTGGGCTTCGAAATCGTGGGCGAAGGGCATTACCGGACGAATTGGTGGTTCCAGCAAGGTTTTCCGGTTTTCGCGATGAACCTAGTCAACTACCTTGGCAGCCGGCAGGTCGAAGCGGTCGCCGGCAGCTCAACGCCGGGGCAGGCGATCGCGCTCCGCAGCCTGGTCAAGCCGGACAAGATCGCCGTCATCACGCCGGCGCAGAAACGCATGGAGGTCCCGCGCGGACGGCAAAATCTTTACACCTTCCACGATACGCAGCAATTGGGCGTCTATCGGGTGCTGGAAGCCGACACGGAAACCCAGCGTTTCGTGGTCAACCTGTTCGATGGCGCCGAAAGCGACATCCGCACTCGGCCGGACCAGCCGATCAAGATCGGCCATACCGACGTGGCGGGGGAAAGCGGTTGGGAGGTCAGCCGCCGCGATGGTTGGAAATGGCTGTTGATGTTGGCACTCGGTGTGCTGTTGTTCGAGTGGTACGTCTACAACCGCCGCGTTTACCTGTAGTCGGGGCGGCAGCGTTACGATCGGCGACGTTTCACGCCAGACTGTCATCGGCTTACGGTTTCGCGGCGGGGGACTGCGAAACAAGGGAAAAAAGTCGTATACTTCCTTTGCGCCCCTTCTCCCAGGGGAAGCATCCAGCGCCCTCGAATTGGCTATATCGCCCTATGCCTCGCAAGCGATCTTCGCAAACGCTGTTGAAGCGGCCCCGCAATCCGGAACGTGACGAGCCGGGCAAGCGCGGCAAGGTCATCAATCGATTCGTCGAAAACGACCTGATTCGGCGCGTCAGCTACGAGACGTATCGCGATAAGGTCCGCGACGTCTACGACGGTCCGCAGGGGGCCGTGTTGGCCGCGTGCAGCTTGATTTCGTTGCACTCGCCGTTGGGCGATCGCCTGTTGCGCACGCGCAAGTTCGATCTGCGCGGCGCAAAGCGGATTCTCGACGTCGGCAGCGGCGCCGGACAGATCGCCAAGCACTTGCTGAAGTACGCCGACGCCGACGCGCGGTTGACGTGTTTTGATCTCTCCGCCGAAATGATGCGCCGCGCGCGGAATCGGCTGAAATCCAAGGAGCCGCATTACCTTGTGGCGGATTTGGCGCGGTTGCCGTTCGCGTCCGGCACGTTTGATTGCGGGACGTGCGGCTACGTGCTGGAACATGTGCCTGACGCGGCGCTCGGCCTGGGCGAATTGGCCCGCGTGATGCAGCCCGGCGGACGGATGATGTTGCTGGCGACCGAAGACAGCTTTAGCGGCGCGTTCACGAGCCGCTTGTGGCGCTGCCGCACTTACAACCGGGCCGAGATCAAGCGCGTTTGCCGCGACATCGGCCTCGTCTGGCACAAAGAGCTGTGGTTCACGCCGCTCCACAAAATGATGCGCGCCGGCGGCATCTGCGTGGAACTGGTGAAGTCGTAGGCTCGGCGGTTTTTGCATTACGCAGCGCGACGTGGCGCTGGGCGACGTGCCAGTTGCTCGGCCACGGCGCTTTCCACCTGAATCAAGCGTTCGTGG
>JAWXBP010000432.1 GCA_034440135.1 Planctomycetia bacterium | reverse complement strand
TTGGCCCAGCGGACCTGGCACTCCCGCTCGGCCAACTCGAGCAGGTACTGCTCGTAGCTGGCCGTCTCCTGCGCCGCCCGTCGGGCTAGTTCCTCAAAGGGACATCCTCCGCACCCGGGCCGTACCTGAGTTTTCGTTTACATAGTCAATGTGGGCTACGGCGTGTGTGGTGATGGAGTTTTGGCCATCTAGGCTGCTGAGTGCAGCATCGTAGTCGCATATCGCCCAGTTCATGGCCGGAACAAGTACCACTCGTCCATTTCGAAGCCTCCGCAAGTTGCTGGAAGGACTGTCTGGATTGCTGACTTCGAATTGGAACTCAACAAGTTGGTCGCTGCCGCGAATGCTTTTCGATGAACTTTTGATTGTAAAGCTCGGCTCATCGACCAGAGTCCGAAGCGGCACATCGAACACACACCATGGCATACGAACCTTCATTCCAAAGTTTTTGTCGCCAATGTCGGCTTCAGTTGGTTTTTCCAGTTCGAAGGTGACGTCGTACAATACCCAGGGACTAGCTTTGGAACTTTTCGCAACGACAAACGAGTACGCCGAATTTCGCACCCAAGCCTTTTCGTGGTGTACTTTTCCATCTTGCAGGGCGGTCTTTTGAATTCGATACCAGTCGCGTTTGTAATTAAGCGACCATTTGGCAAGCTCGGAAGTCGATTGCGCCTTCGCAGGACTTATAAAAGTTTCTGACAAGTCGCATGAGAGGGAATTAGTGTTTGTCTCGAGTCGTTGCCACCCCGCTAGCGCGTCTGACCAATTAATCTCTGGCGTATTTTCAGGCGCTGCCAACGCTAGACCAGCTTCTGCCACATATACTGCGATCGCGATTAGACGGGTGTGTCGAGCAAATATTGTGTTGAAATGCATCATTTGCCTACCGTGCATTTTGAAGGGCGAAAAATACCCGCGTCTCGCTTTAACCGACATTTCCCAGATGGCTTGAGCCTGGAACCGATCCAAGCTCGGAACGGTCGCCATTCTAACAACGCCCCCCCCACCCGCGTCTAGCGCGGAATGAATTTTCATCGTTTTCCGTGCCAGGATTCCGATTCCTGGGTTTCCACGAACGGATTGGTGCTCGGAACGGCTGTTTTGCAGCCTTCAACACGAGCACCGCGCAGACCTCCCCCCTAGAGCTAACCTGTTTTCGTCGTCGTCCTGTTCCTAGGCCGGCATTCCGCACACGAGAACCGGCGGCGGAATCGCCAGCCTCGCGATGCGGTGGAGAATTGCGGCAAACAAGTTTCGCGTGACCGCTACCTCGGCCAGTTGGAAGGTCACGTACTTGGAGTGCCGCGTGACCTTCGCTCCGATCTTGATGAGCTTCTCCCGCAGCGTCGTCAGCGACCAGTGTCGCACTGGTTTCGGCAAAGCCAACCGACGCAAGAAGTTGCCCAGGTTGTAGGCCAAGGCGAACAACTGCAAACGAGCCTGGTTGTCTTTGAACGTGCGGCAGGAAAGCTTCGTCCACTTGACGGCGTTCTTGCCCTCCTTGATCCACTGCTCGGCCGTACCGCGGCCGTTGTAAAACTTCACGACATTCTGCGAGTGCTTATTCAGGTTGGTCACGATGAAACCGATGCGCGGGAACAACTCGCCGGCGTGCCACTCGATCTTGGCCACCACGCGGCGCGAATGTGGCCACGACTTCGCTTGATACTGGAAGCTGTGGTAGAAGACCTTCGGTTTGTGGGAAGGCCGACCCACGGGACGGGTCAGCAGGTGCGAGATTTCTCGCTCCAAGACCGCGTTGGCCTTGAGGCGAATGGCATAACGATAACCCTCTTTCTCCAGCACGCGGTACAAGGACGGATTCGCAAACGCTGCATCACCGCGAAAGAACTTGGGGATCGCCAGGTGACGGTAGCGCTCGATCACCGGTAACAGCACGCGCCGCCAGTACTTCGCGCTGGCGTGATTGCCACGCCGCAGCAGGACGCGTTCCAAGTCGCCGAACTGGTTGAACAGGAACAGCGGATGGTAGCACAGGCACTCGAAGTGCCCGTTGTAGGCCGTCCCCTCCTGCCTTCCATAGGTTTCGCTGACGGAACTATCCAGGTCGAGGATCAGTTCCTGGAGTGGCTTTCGCTCGTGGACCTTGTCGATCCATTGGCCGGAAAGATTGATGAGCGCCGTGAGGTTGCTCTTGGTGCTGAGGATTTCTGTTTCGAAGCGACCGACCTCGCTGGTCGAAGCGGCATGCTTCTCCGGCAGCGCCGCTCGCCCGCCGACCACGTGACGGATCGCAGGGTCGACAGATAATCGCTCCGCGTCGTTCACATCTTCATAACCTGCCAACCGGCTAAAGACGGACTGCCGTAAGAGCGGTGAGAGCTGGTGCTGTTTGTTGCTCCCCTGACGTGAATCGGTGAGCAGCTCGGACGCCATTTCCGTGAGGCCGAGCGCTGCATCGAGTTCACGGTAGGCCAACAGTCCGGCGTCGGTCGTGACCTGGCTGCCCAGAAATTTCAGCTTTAAGCGGCTGTCAAAACTGACCCGCAAATCTTCGTTTTGGCAGTCACCCATCGGGTTCCCCTCTCCGCTTGGCACATATTGGCAGTAAACCCCTGCTTTTTAAGGGTCTAGCGCAAATCGCATGCCAACATGCAGGAAGTCATCTGGGAAATGCGGGTTTAAGGCTTGCGAGACGCGGGCAATTCCCTCTGCGTTCGCACGAAGCGACCGCACTGTTACTGGCAAACACACGGCGACGACATTGTGATGCAGCACGTCAAATTACTTCCACACCGACCAGAACACTCCAATCCGTTGTGAATCGCGCAATCTGGCTCCGTATCCGCCAAGGCTTCGCTGTCGAGACTACACATCAATGCAATCGCAAGGACCGAGAGGCTTGCGATACCAAAGCCAATTTCCGAAGTTCTCCTGAGCATACTTCCAACT
>JAWXBP010000431.1 GCA_034440135.1 Planctomycetia bacterium | reverse complement strand
CTCGTTACCCCCGAAGCGCATCCGTCAACGGCGCTGACGGGAGACAGTAGAACTACACATCTCGGCAGGAACCACGAAAAGCACGAAAGGCACGAAAGTATGGGATGATTGGCAAACTTGCGGTGGCCATTTGAAGGCAGATCGTCTAGCCGACGTCCCTTTGGCACTTCCAGCACAATCCAATACTCGACAAGTCTTTCGTGCCTTTCGTGCTTTTCGTGGTTCGTTCCGGATGCCCAGAAAAAGTTGTGTAGATACCATTGGTCGGGAGACCGTGCCACAAGCAGGGCGTCCTTCTCATACTACATCACCTACTTACTACGTCACCTACTCCACCTACTTCCCCCTGACCCTCCGGCGCACGCAACCAAGTCTACCGGACCGAGGCTCGCGACGAACATTGGCGCGGCCCGCCACAAAAAACATAACCCGCCCAGGGCTGTGACGCGCCTGGACGGGTTCTGTGGGTCTCCGCGGCGAAATCGCCCGGAATGCTCGTGATTTACCAGACGCACGCTATTGGTGCGTCGATTCTCGACGGATGGCGGTCTTGCGATCACTCGGCATTTTGCGCGACGAAGGCCGCACCGCCCGCCAGGTCGCCGTTGACAACAGGCCGGTGCGAGGAGCTCCGGCAGAGGCGGTGTTCGCTTCATCTCCTTGGAGCTTCGGGCCGGTCGCCGATTCATCTGCTTCCTTCGCCTCAGCGCCTTCCGCCGGCGCTACCGGCGAGAGTTCCTCGTCCGCTTCGTTCGGTAACGAGATATCTAAGTCAGGCCGACGTTGCTGGCCCGCTGAGGGCTGCGTTGTTCCTTCGATGGCCGGCGGAACGGACGCGGCTTCAACCGGTGGCGCTGGCGTTTGGTTCACCGTGACGGGCGGCGCCGCGGTCGTGGAATAAGGATACGGCGCGTAGCCGCTCAGCGTTGGCGGTTGATCGGCCGGCGATGCCGAACTGGTGGGCAAGCCCGGCGAAGTCGTGGGCGGAAAGGTCATTGGCGGAGCGCTCAACGGCGCTGCGGGAATGGTCTGCGGATAGATCCCCGGCGGCTGGTAGATCGGCGTGCCGTAGCGCGGCGCCAGCGGAGTTATGGTCGTCGGCGCGGGGGCAATCGTGATCGGCGCGATCATTGTCGGAGCGATCGCCGCGGGCGCGCCACAGTAAGTACCGCACTGGTCGCTGTACGTTCCACAGGTTGGGCTGTAAGCGACGACCGGCCGGCAACTGGTTACCGGCGCGTAGGACGTGGTCAATGGTGCGTAGGCCGTGACGGGAACAATCACGCGCGACGTCGAATAGTTGACGACGGGAGCTGCGACGACCGTGGGATATGAGTAGGCGCTGACCGTCGTCGGCGCGTATCCGGCGACGACCGGCTGCGGTGCGTAGTAGGTGTAGTAGGCCTGTGGACCGAAGGCGCCGCCGTAGCCAAACCAGTTCTGCACGGCGGCGGCGCGGCCCGCCGGCAAGAGCGTCGCGCAAAGCAATGCGGCGGCGCCGACCATTCGCGGTGAGCGAAACATGGAGCGAATTCTCTGGAAGACTTTGCTTGGAATGGCGACTGTTTGGTTTAGCACGGCCGTCGCGTCGTCGTCAAGCTTTCGCCAACGCAGCGCGACGATTTGCGAGTCGATTTCGATTGTTCCAATTGCAGCGATTGCGTGGAATTTGCCGCGCAGTTTCACAAACGGCAAGTTCCGGCGTCGACTAACCGCAATGCTAGGTCACGGTTCCCGCCGGGACGTCTGCCAGGCGCGGGGTTCGGCCGTCGCGGAGCGATTGAGAATGGAACGCAGCGGGTGGGGCAATCGCAACGACGGACGCTACTAAACGCCCGGCGATGCACGGCGGCGTTGTTCGTACAGGTCGTATAACGCGAACAACGTCGCCCTCAGATTGGTCGGATCACGGCGCAAGCACTCGTGCAAGTCCGCCTCCGCCACGAACGCGCCGGGGACCAGTTTTTGAAACACCGCACTAGCTCGCAATGCGTCGACCTCGGTCGTCCATAGCAGCGGAAGCCCGACCGGCGCATGCGCTGTGACCAAGAGGCCGCATCCATGTCGCCGGCAGCTTGCCAATACGCGGAAGCGCTGCCAGCGCGAGAGTTGTTCGTAACCGTCGATTGCCAAGAGCGCTCGCGGTTCGCGGCTGTGCGTGCGCAGCCAACCGGACGGCAGCGCGCGCTGCCCGTCGCGCAAATCGCAGCGATACACGTTCCAACTGTCGTCGGCGAGTCGCGCCAGCAACGCGCAAAGCAGTGTCGATTTTCCGGAACCGTGCGGCCCAACGATTTCGCCGCGCGCGTCGTGCTGCTGAAACCGGTCGACGAGTTGCTCCAGATCGCAATCGGCCGGGAACAGATATTCGATCGCGCCAGGACGCACGAAGCGCGTCGAGAAAGGGTTCTCGTCGTTATCGGGGAAGGCTTCGCCGGACATCAGGGCCTCAACCGACGGAAGGCGTAGGCGGATCGTTGTCGGCGCGTGGCGCCGGAGTGCCGCGCAGCACGCCGGTCACGACCATCGCCAGAAAGCCGAACAGCGCTGACCAGACCAGAAACACCGTCAGGAGAATGGAGGGAAAATGATCGCGCAACAAGATCGTCGCCGGTGGTTCGCTCGCGGTCGGAACGCGGCGCTTGACAGGACCAAACCGCGGCGCTTCCCCTGTGCGGACGTCCTCTTTCCAGGTCTCCCAATCCGCCCGCGACTCTGGCCGCGCCGCCTCGCGCACCCACTCCGAGCGCACGTGCGTCAACCAATAGCCAATCCCGGCCGTCGCGACGACATAAACGACCACCCAGAAGATTAAGATTTTGCGTCGAGATGTCACAGCACGTGTTCAAAAATCATAGTTGGCTTTTAGCTCTCTCTGCGTCTCCGCGGTCCAAAAATGCGCACGATCCTTTTTTGTCACGCGCTCATGCTGCTGAGTTTCCGCAAGCGTTTCACCGTGGCGGTGACGTGTTCGATCGCAAAGTCAACTTCCTGCTCGGTATTGAAGCGTCCCAAGCCAAACCGCAGAGTGGCTCGGGTTTGATCCTCATTGAGCCCCAAAGCGCGGAGGACGTGGCTGGGTTCCGGATTGCTGGAAGTGCAGGCGCTGCCGGAACTGACGGCCAGGTTGCCCATGTTCATCATCAGTGCTTCACCGTCAACATAGGCGAAGCCGCAATTCAGATTGCCGGGCAAGCGCAGTGCGCGCTGTTCCAGTGCCGGGCCGTGCCGCGTGACGCCTTCGAGCGATGCGGCAAGGCCAGCGTAAAGGCGATCTCGCAACACCGCCAGGCGTTCGCGCTCCTCGTTCATTTCCATGAGGCAAAGTTCGAGCGCCCTGGCGAAACCGACGATGCCGGGGACGTTCAGCGTGCCGCTGCGGAGGCCTCCTTCTTGGCCGCCGCCGTCGATCTGGGCGGCGAGCCGCACAGCGTTGTCCCCGCTGCGACGGAGATATAGCGCGCCGACTCCTTTCGGTCCGTAGATCTTGTGCGCGGAAAAACTCATCAGGTCGACGTTCAACGCCACCACATCCACAGGCAGCTTGCCGACCGCCTGGGTGGCGTCGCAGTGCAGCCAGACGCCGCGCTCCCGGCAGATCGCGCCAATCTCAGCGAGCGGTTGCACGACGCCAATCTCGTTGTTGGCGAACATCACCGAGACCAGCACCGTATCTGGCCGCAGCGCTTGAGCAATTTGCGCGGGGTCGAGTAAACCGGCCTGCGCGTCGCCCGCCTGGCGAACGGAGAGCAATGTCACGTCATGATCGCGCCGCGCGAGCCGGGCCAGCGGATCTAGAATCGCTTTGTGCTCGGTAGTGACGCTGACCAAATGATTGCCGCGCCGCCGTAATCGCTCCGCCGCGCCGCGCAGCGCGAGATTGTTGCTTTCCGTCGCGCCGCTCGTGAAGATCAGCTCGTGATCGGCGGCGCCGATGGCCGCGGCGATCGAACCACGTGCTTTGTCGACCGCAGCCCGGGCTTCCCAACCGAAGGCGTGGTTGGTGCTGCCGGCGTTGCCGTACTGCTCCGTGAAGTAGGGCAACATCGCCTCGACCACGCGCGGGTCGACGCGCGTCGTGGCGTGGTTGTCCAGGTAGACGACGTCAGCAGCCATGATGCCGGGGGTTCAAGGGTAGCGTGAGCGGAGTGAACATCCGCGTACCCTCCTATTCTACGGCTCAGGCCAGCAGCGTCGAAAGAGTCGATGCCGAGAGCCGGCGTAGACAGCCTCCTTTCGCTCCGCGAAAGGCTCCGGACCTTTCGCGGAGCGAAAGGAGACTGTGGGGAGATTGCCTGCCAGATCGAGAGCCGCTTACGGCGTCACGTGGAGAATGAACACGGCCCGGACGAGGCCGTTATCGACTTTCGGCTGCTGATTGCCATTGGCGCCGCCGTCCGGCGGCGCCTGGCCAGCTAACAGGGCCCCCATCGCCAAGAGTTGATCCTGCGTCGGCTCTTCGATCACCAGCGCCTTGGCCTGGTTGGGGCTCGGTTTGAAATGCACTGCCCGGGCCCCTTTGGACGCCGCGACCGCTTCGTCGTGGGCCGCGCCGTCGTTCTCCGCATCCGCGTCGAGCATTTCACTCCAGAGCGCGGGATCGCGGAACACGCCCAGCGTCATCTGCATAACGGGGGATTTGAAGGTGTTGGGCTCCTTGGCCATGTCCTCGAGAACTTTCGCGAGTTGTTCCGGCGTCGCCTCCACATAGACGACGTCCTCAACCAGTTGCTCGATCTCCCCGCCGTCTCTCGATTTCCCAACCAGCACGATCTGATGCAGGGCGAGCAATTGGTCAACCGCGCCATTGGCAATCGCCTTCCGATCGACCTCGCAGCTGATGATGGTTCCGAACGGGTCTCGCTTCCGTTCGCCGCCCGTCGCGTCCGGCGACAGCTCCGCCACGGCCGGCGAATCATGAGTCGGACTGACCGGAGCTACATCCGCATCGCCGTTGGTCACGTTCGTGACCGTTTCCACGCTGGCGTCCCGCCTGGCAGTCCGCTCTACGATCGGCTGACCTTGCGTCGCGGTACCCGCTACGTCTGGAGACGTACTGCCTGCCGCGCCCTCGCCGTTCTTCGCGGCGACCACATCCGACGGCGGCGATGGCCGCTGGGCGATTTGCCTCCCCGGGCCGCCGCGCCAGGGACCAAGGGCGAACATTAACAGCACCGCGACGGCCGCACCGGTGATAAACCAGGCTGGTGAGCTCCACAGATGACGGCGGGCCGCGCGCGGCGCCAATTCGGATTGAGCGGAGTCGATCTCCGCTTGGGCGGAGGGCGTCAACTCCGCCGGACCGAGCAGCATCAGTCGCTCGGCGGACCGTAACACCTCGTTCGCAAACTGTTCAGGCAGCTGGACCTTTGGCACCTGCTGCAAGTCGGTCCGGATTCCCCGGAGGTCGGCTAACAGCTCGCCGGCCTTGGCGTCTTTGGCCAGCAGTTGTTCGACGACGGCGCGCTCGGCCGGGGTGAGTTCCCCGTCCAGGTAACCGCTCAAAAGTTCGGCGTCAGGATGCATAAAGACGAGCTACGAAGACTGTGCGCCGACCGCCCATCGACGCGAGACAAGAATGCCCTCTGCTGAACCTTCCGACGCGATCCCCCGGCAGATAGTTCCCGATCGACTTTTGACCGTACCCCGGACGATTGCCCGCGAAACACGCCAAACACACGAAAAGGTAACGGAATTGCCACCAGGCTAACGACCAGTGAATCTATCTATCTAGTTACTGGTTCAAGAGTTATGTGACTCAGTGCCACTCCGTACCCACTTCCTTTTTCCGCGTGTTTCGCGGGCAGCCGCACTAAGCATTACAGCTCCGCAAAGTTCTTCAGCATGCGGAGGCCCTGGTCCTGACTTTTTTCCGGGTGAAACTGCGTGGCGAAGAGATTGTCGCGCCAGACGGCGGCGCAAAATGGCCCGCCGTAATCGGTTTCGATCGCTACGAGCGACGGGTCTGTTGGGACGACATAGTAGGAATGCACGAAGTAAACGTGCGTTCCCTCCGCGATCCCTTTCAAGACGGGGGCCGGGCGGCGAATTTGGCAATTGTTCCAGCCCATGTGCGGGACTTTGTATTCCGCCGGCAGTTCGAACCGCCGGACCTCGCCCCGGAGGATGCCAAGACCTTCGTGCGTTCCCCCTTCGTAACCGACGTCGAACAACATTTGCAGCCCGAGGCAGATCCCCAGGAACGGCTTGCCGGCGTCGATGGCGTTCCGAATGGGCTTGACCAGCTCCCGGCGGCGCAATTCGGCGATGGCGTCGCCGAAGGCGCCCACGCCGGGCAGGACGATTTTGTCGGCTTTTTCGAGGGCGGCCGGATCGTCAACGATCTCGGCCGCGTGTCCGACCCGCTCAAATCCCTTTTGGACGCTGCGGAGGTTCCCCATCTGGTAGTCGACGATGGCAATCATGCGAATCCGATAGAAAGACTCACACTAGCCCGTAGCGCCAGCGAGGGGGAGAGGACGTTGCGTGCCGTTTGAGTGGAAACTCTCAGTTGCAAGGCGACAAGGCCACTGAGAGTTTCGTCTCAAACGAAAGGCGAAGTCCTCTCTCCCTCGCTGGCGCTACGGGCTAGTGTAGCGGGACTGGTGTTTAGCTCGGACATTCCGGACGCACAGCGGGTTCGGAACTATCGTAATCCGGATCGCACGGCGGCGTTAGGGCGAGCCCCAGTAAGTCCGTAATCGATTCCAAGCACCGCGACTTTATTCTGGCTTGGTCGTCGGTGGGTCGCATCGCTTGGGAGCTATAGCAGCCCCACTTACCGTGCCGATTCGCTCGCCGGCGCCCGATACCAGTCGCCGCGCAGCCAGTCGGCGATCAGCCCGACTTCCTCGGCGCTGAGCTGGTTGGCTTCGGGCCGATCCGGGCTTGGGGCGAATGCGGGCATGGGCTGATCGACTGCGTCCACATGCCCGTAAAACCGGACATGGTTGGGGTTGCCGATCATGCCGATCAGCCACTCGCGGGACGCATATCCGGTGAGATCGGGCGCAAGGCCCTCCTCGCCAGCGTCGTGGAACTTGTGGCAATCGACGCAGCCGACTTCTTCGGAAAGGAACGTGCGGCCAGCGGCGATGGTCTCGGCGTCCTTCTCATCTTGTTCCCGTTGGGTGGGCGATTGTGCTTCGGCGGAGAGGGCGATCACCAGTTTGTCAAGATTCGCCTTGGCCTCCGCGTCCATTTCGGTCACGGTGTCCGTGACCCAAGTGACCATCTCGCCTGACTTCAAGTGCGGAGAATTGCCGAAATAGGCCGGGCCGACGATCTTTGTCGGATCCAGCAACCCTCGAATCCACGAACGCGAGCCGAAGCCGCCCAGATTTGGCGCCGTCGGCGTGGGGCAGACAATCGACGCGGAATCATCTTCCCGCGTGGCACTATGGCAGCCGGCGCATTTGGCCGCGAATAGTCGCGGGCCCTGCGTAAGCGGATCGCGCCGCATTATGGAGATCATCCCTTCCGGAGGAATACCGGCGGGCGCGAGCGCTAAATCGCGCGCGCGTTCTGCATCGCGCTGGGCATGCTCGAGGGCGGTGATGTGTTGCTTCGAGGCGTCCCAGGCGGCCTCATATTTTTTCTGCTGGGCCGCGTCAGCGAATTTCGCGGCGTCCTTCGGTGACCATGACGCGTGATGATCTTCGTAGAACGCCTGCGCCGTCAGTAGACTGATGCCGAGCATCAGGCAGGCCAAGAAGCACAGGTTGAACGCGTGCCCCAAGCGCCAGCGGCCGACGATCGGCATCAGCGCTAGCACGCCCATCACCGCGCCGGGCACGATGATCGCGCCCCAGAATTCCAGGCTCTGTCCGATAAACGTTTGATCGCCGGGAAAATACTTCAGCAATTGAAACAGGAACAGGAAGTACCATTCCGGCCGCGCAGCATCGAACGGCGCGCTCGGATCGGCCGGCGCGGTGAGTTCCGCGGGACGCCAAAGCGCAAGTCCGAGCACGACGGCCAGCACCGCCAAACAAGCGACGCCGTCTTTCAATACCTGGTCTGGCCAGAAGGCTTCATCGGGGCGGCCTTCGGGATTCGTCGCGTGAATGCCGTGTTTCCGGAAGATCGCGATGTGCAGCACCACGAAGAAGATCAACAGCCCCGGCAGCACGCCCGCGTGCATGGCGAAGAAGCGCGTCAACGTGTGATGACCGTACTGGCCGCCGCCGACCGCCAGGCGCTGCGCGGCGTCGCCGGTGAGCCCCATGATGTTGGTCGCGACGCCGGTGGCCCAATAGCCCTTTTGATCCCAGGGGAGCAAATAGCCGGTCAACGAAAGGCCCAGCACGATTTGCATCAGAATCATGCCGAGCCAGAAGTTGATCTCGCGCGGCGCGCGATAGGCGCCACAGATCACGACTTGCATCAAGTGCAACGCCAGCAACACGACCATGGCCTGCGCCATGTAGTGATGCAACGAACGCAGGAGCGCGCCACCGGGCATCACGTTCTGGATGTAGAACACGCTCTCCCAGGCCGTCTGTCCGCTGGGGCTGTAGGCCATCCACAGGACCGTGCCGGTGATGACCTGCATCGCGAACGCGAAGACCAGCGTGCTGCCCCAGACGAATTTCCAGCGCGACCCGCCGGGAATGTTTTCGTATAACGCCTCGTGCGTCAAACGCCGAATGCCGGTGCGATCGTCGAGCCATTCCAGCAGTTGTTTCATGACTTGGCGACCTTTGCCGGAATGCCGCTGCGAAAATTCTGAAACTTGACGAGCACCCGTTTGCCGTCTCCCTCCGCGTCCGCTTCCAACTTCACATCCAGGCTATCGAGCCCCCGCGCCGCGGCGCTTGGGGGAATCAATTTGCCGTCCGGCTGGAAAGCGCTTTGATGGCAGGGACAATAGAAGCGCGTCTGCGAGGCCTGATAGCCGACCATGCAACCCAAGTGCGGGCAGACTGCGTTGCAGGCGTGAACCTCGTCCGGCTTCTCGGCGGTGCGTCGTAGGAAGACCGTGCCGATGGGCTCTTTCGGAAACCGGTTCCAGGCGTCGGTGCGATCGGCCACGACCTTGAACATCCGCGGCACGCCGTCGGCGGGAATAGCATCCAGCGTGGCGACCGGGATAAATGTCGCATCCGCCCCGCGACGCCAAAGCGGGCTCAGAAACACCCGCAGCGCGGCAGCACCCGGCACGACAGCGCATAATCCGCCGACCACGACGGCCAGCACGCGCTTTACGAAGCCGCGGCGATCATCGCCGTCATGCGGCGCGGCAGCGGTGGAATGTTGGGCCATTCGAGGCGCTCCGATAGGGAGTCGATTGCGCCAACACTAGCCCGTAGCGCCAGCGAGGGAGGACAGACGTTGCTGAGAGTTCGAGTTCAAACTCTCAACGACATCGGCTCTCCCTCGCTGGCGCTACGGGCTAGTGTGGGCGAAGCACTACTAGTGTGACTCGATGAGCCACCAAAACAAGGCGGGGAACGTCGCTTCCGCGGCGTCCGTCAAGGCAGGAGGTAATCGGGGGACGGGCGATTATTTCATCGCGGCGCGGACCGCGTCAAGGATTTTCTTTTGGGCGTCCGCATACGGCTCGTTCAGGAACGCCCCCGCCGCGGCCTTGTGCCCGCCGCCGTTGAACAGTTCGGCCAGCTTGCTACAGTCGACGCCAGCGGCGCGGCTGCGGAAGCTGATTTTGAAGCCCCCGGATTCTTGTTCGACAAAGATCACGGCCACCTGAGTGCCGGCCACGGCCAACGTCATGTTGACGACGTCCTCGGTGTCGGAAGCCACGGCGCCGGTGGCGCGAAAATCATCCATGAAACAGGCCGTGTGGACGAGCTTTCCGTCCAACTCCGTCTCGGTGCGGGCCATGATCCGGCCGATCAATTGAATCCGCGCCAGCGTATCGCGCTCGTAGAGCGCTGTGTAAATCTGCTGTGGCACCGCGCCGGCATCGACCAGCCGCGCCGCGAACCGAAAACTATCGGCGGCGATCGAACGGAAGCGAAACCAACCAGTGTCCGTCGCCAGCGCCGCGAACAGCGGCGTCGCGATCTCAGGCGTTAGCTCGACCCCCAGGTGATCGGCGGCTTCGATGACCAATCGCCCGGTGGCTTCCGCCGTGGTGTTCTTGAAACTCTCCGCGCCCAGGTCGTCGGAGCTGACGTGCTGGTGGAGGATGATCTT
>JAWXBP010000430.1 GCA_034440135.1 Planctomycetia bacterium | reverse complement strand
CGGCGACGTACCTCCGTGACATGGAGTCCTACCATCAACGCGTCGATCAGATCGTCAAGGAAGAGCTCACCAAGTACGACGCGCTCGTGATCGTCGGCGGCAGCGGCGCGTTGGTTGATCTCGCGAATAACGGCCGTGTGCATGACCTCGTGTTGGGCTTCGTGAAGCTCAACAAGCCGGTCGCCGCTGAGTGCTACGGCGTTTCCTGCCTGGCGTTTGCCCGCGACATTCGCGAAAAGCGCAGCCTGCTGGAAGGCCGCCGCGTGACCGGGCATCCGCTCGATTACGACTACATGGATGGCACCGGCTTCGAAGGCCCGCACTTCACCGACGGCTCGAAGCAGGGCTTCGGCGAAGGCTATGTGAACTTCGGCGCGCCGTTCTATCCGCTGGAATACATCCTCCGCGATGCGGTCGGCCCCAACGGCCAATTCATCGGCAACGTCGGTCACAAGACCTCGGTGATCGTCGACTATCCGTTCATCACCAGCCGTTCGACCGCCTCGAGTTGCGAGTGCGGCCAAATCCTGGTGGAAGTGCTGGAGCGCGGCCTGAAGCGCTACGGCTGGTAACAACCTAGCAGCAGGCGGATCACGCCACGGGCGAAACCCTCTCGCCCGTGGCGTACCGCGTGCGGCATCAATCGCGAGCACTCAGCACGACGGCCCGGATGGGAATGACGAAGTTCTAAATCTGAATGTCGAATCAAATTTGAATGACGAATTCTTGAATGCAGCTTAGTCAAGTACTGACTGATTCTCGCCTGACCGTTCGTAATCATTCTCATTTGTCATTTGAGCTTTAAATTTGATTCGAAATTCAGATTTAGAAATTAGAACTTCCTCGGGCGCCCGCTTATTAAATCCTCAGTACTAACTCCGCCCACTCGCTCACCTGAGAACTGCCCATGTCCCTCACGCAAACTCCTGTCGGAATTTCCACGCCTCTCTCGGTCGGTACGCCGGCGGCGCCGCGGACGGGACGGTTCGCGATTTTGGAACAGTTGCGTGCCGATGGGATCACGCACATCTTTGGAAACCCCGGCACGGTCGAGCAAGGTTTTCTCGACGCGATGTGGGAATTCCCCGATCTCAAGTACGTGCTGACGTTGCAAGAAACCGTCGCTCTCTTGGTCGGCGACGGCTATGCCCGCGCGACGCAACGGCCCACGGTCGTGCAGATTCACAGCTCACCAGGCTTGGGGAATACGATCGGCGCGCTCTACCAGGCGATGCGCGGACACGCGCCGCTGGTGGTGCTGGGCGGCGACGCCGGCATCAAGTACCAGGCCATGGACGCGCAAATGGCGGCCGACCTGGTCTCGATGGCCAAGCCGGTCACCAAGTGGTCGACGATGGTGCAACATCCGTCGTCGCTATTGAGAATCCTGCGGCGCGCGATCAAGATCGCGGCCACGCCTCCGATGGGGCCCGTGTACGTCTGCCTGCCGCAGGACGTGCTGGATGAAATCAACACCGAGCCGGTGCGGCCGACGTCGCTGCCCTCGACGCGCGTTGCGCCGGCCGACGAGCTGGTGAAGCAAGCGGCCACGATGCTGGCCGCCGCCGCGAAACCGATGATCTACATCGGCGACGGCGTGGCCTTCTCGCAAGCGCAGGCGGAGCTGACCAAGGTCGCCGAATTGCTCGGCGCCGAAGTCTGGTCGGTCGACGCCGGCGAAGTGAACATGAGCTGGGCGCACCCGCTGTTCCAAGGTTCCACCGGCCATATGTTCGCCGCGCAGAGCCGGCCGATCACGCAAAAGGGAGACGTGAACCTCGTCGTTGGCACGTACATGGTTCCGGAAGTGTTCCCGTCGCTGGAAGACATCTTCGCGCCCGGCGCGCGGACGATTCACGTCGATCTGAACGCCTACGAAATCGCCAAGAATCATCCGGTCGACCTCGGCCTGGTGAGCGATCCGAAGGTGACGTTGACGCACCTGATCGCGGTGTTGGAAAAGTCGATGTCGACGGAGCAAAAGCTCGCCGCGGCCAGCCGCGCCGGAGCGATCGCCAAGGCCAAAGAGCAGGTCATCGAAAAGGCCTGGGAACAAGACCAGAAAGTGCGCCACTCCCAGCCGTTGCACTTCTCGCGATTCATGGAAGAGCTGGCCGAACAGGCGCCCGAGGATGTGATCATCTTCGACGAAGCGCTGACGAACTCGCCGGCGCTGACGCGTTACCTCACGCCGAAGCAACCCGGCACGTTCTTCCAAACGCGCGGCGGCTCGCTCGGCGTCGGCATCCCCGGCGCGATCGGCGTGCAGATCGCGAATCCCGGCAAGACCGTGATCGGCGTCACCGGCGACGGCGGTTCGATGTACACGATTCAGGCCATTTGGTCGGCCGCGCGGCACAACGTCCCGGCGAAGTTCATCATCTGCAACAACCGCTCGTACCGGCTCTTGCAGTTGAATGTCTCGGAGTACTGGCGCGAAATCAACGTCCCACAGCATGAGTACCCATTGTCGTTCGATCTCTCGAAACCGGCGATCGACTTCGCGGCGCTGTCCCGCTCATTGGGCGTGGCCGCGGCGCGCGTCGAAACGGTCGATCAGATCGCCCCGGCGATTCGCGAGATGTTAGCACACCAAGGCCCGTTCCTGCTGGACGTCGTGCTGGAAGGCGACACCCACCCGGATCACGTCGGCGTGCGTTGCGGACAATAAACATTTGTCGATGACGATGGAACGTCGTCGCGAAGGAAAGCCCAGGGAAGGCCACACAAATCGAAACTACCACCGACGACTTAGTTGGGCCTTCCCTGGGCTTGGCGCGAGATCGTCGGACAGACAACCGAACCTCGAGGCCCCATGCGACTCCAAGGCAAAAAGATCGGCGTGCTCATTGAGAGCGATTTCTTCGAGAACGAAATCTTTTACTACCAATTCCGCTTTCCCGAAGAGGGCGCCGAGTTGGTCTTCCTGAGCCGCCTCTGGGGAAACCCGGGCATCACGTTCCTGGGGCATGAATTCCGCGCCCCGTATTACTGCAATCGCACGTTCGAAAACATGACCGAGGAGGAACTGAACTCCTTCGATTGCATCATCGTTCCCTCGGGCATGGTCTCCGACCGACTGCGCTACACCGAGAGCGTCGACGAAATCCCGCCGGCCGTGGAATTCCTCAAGCGTGCCTTCGCCAATCCTGGCATTTTGAAGGGCATCATCTGCCACGGGCTCTGGCTCGTCGCGCCGGCGACGGAACTGGTCGAAGGGCGCCGCCTTGTCTGCCACAACAACTTGCACGGCGACGCCATCGCCTATGGCGCCCAGTTCGTCGATCAAGACGTCGTCGTCGACGGCGACCTGGTCACCGGCCGCACAGGGCATCACTGCCACCTGTTCGCCCAGAAGATCATCGAGTTGCTCACGAACGGCAACGAAGCCGAACGGCTGGAAGGGTTGCTCGCTTCGGCGATGTAGTTCGGACTCACTCGCGAAATACGCACTGCACGAAACAGCATATTCTTTCGGAGACTGATCGCTATGGCCACCGCCACGATGCCCGACTTGCGGGAAACGATGTTCAACGTCGGCCAATACAAGACCGACGAGCGCGGTCTCCGCGTGCCGTTCGAAGTAGAAGCCGGTCGGACGCATCCGCTGGGCGCGACGCCCGACGCCGACGGCGTCAACTTCGCGCTGTTCAGCGAGCATGCCACGAGCGTCGAACTGCTGTTGTTTGATGATCACGACGACGTGGAACCGATTCAGGTCGTGCATCTCACGGCGAACAATCACAAGACGTTTCACATCTGGCATTGCTATGTCCGCGGGCTGCGCCCCGGCATGCATTACGCCTACCGCGTCGACGGCCCGAAAGAGCCGCATCTCGGGCATCGTTTTGATCCGGACAAGTTGTTGATCGACCCCTACGCCCGCGGCAACACCAAGACGCTCTGGAAGCGCGGCGACGCCTGCGTGCCCGGCAGCAACCAGGCCACGTCGATGCGCAGCGTGATCATCGACACCGAGGATTACGATTGGGAAGGCGATCGCCCGCTGAATCGCCCGATGAGCGAAGCGATCATCTATGAGCTGCACGTCGGCGGCTTCACCAAATCGCCCACCTCCGGCGTCAACAACGCGGGCACCTTCCAGGGAATCATCGAAAAGATTCCGTACCTGAAAGACCTCGGCGTCACGGTCGTCGAGCTGTTGCCGGTGTTCGAGTTCGACGATCAAGAAGTGCTGCGCTACGCCGACAGACGCGCCCTGCGCAACTACTGGGGCTACAGCACGATGGCGTTCTTCGCGCCGCACCCCAGCTACTGCGTCAATCCGGAATCCGGTCAGCATGTCCGCGAATTCCGCGACATGATCAAGGCCCTGCACAAGGCGAACATCGCCGTGGTGCTCGACGTGGTGTTCAACCACACCGACGAGGGCAACCACCAAGGCCCGACGTTCAGCTTCAAGGGGATCGATAACAAGAACTATTACCACCTCGTCCCCGGCAACGAGCAGTACTACAACGACTACACCGGCTGCGGCAACACGTTCAACTGCAATCACCCGATTCCGGAAAAGCTGATCGTCGAATGCCTGGAATACTGGGTCAAGGACCTGCACGTCGACGGCTTCCGCTTTGATGAAGCTTCGGTGTTGACGCGCGATATGCAAGGCGCGCCCACTGACTATCCGCCGGTGATTTGGCACATCGAACTGTCGGAAGTGCTCGCCGATACGCGGATCATCGCCGAGGCCTGGGACGCGGCTGGCTTGTACCAGATTGGCTATTTCCCCGGCTATCGCTGGGCGGAATGGAACGGCAAGTATCGCGACGACGTGCGCCAGTTCATCAAGGGCGAGCCCGGCTTGATCGGCGGCGTGGCAGCCCGCATGGCGGGCAGCGCGGACTTGTATCAATCGCGCAATCACCTGCCGGTGAACAGCGTGAACTTCATCGATTGCCATGACGGCTTCACGCTCAGCGACCTCGTCAGCTACGACTGGAAGCACAACGAGGCTAACGGCGAAGGGAACAACGACGGCAACAGCGACAACATGAGCTGGAACTGCGGCGTCGAAGGCGACACCGACAACGCCGACGTCGAGCGCCTGCGTGAGCAGCAGATTAAGAACTTCGCCGCGATTCTGATGCTGTCGCGCGGCGTGCCGATGTTCGTGGCCGGCGACGAATGCCGCCGCACGCAACGGGGCAACAACAACGCCTATTGCCAGGACAACGAACTGAACTGGTTCGATTGGACTCTGCCGCAGAAGCACCCGTCCCTGGTTCGCTTCTGGAAACGGATGATCGAGTTCCGCAAGCGGCACGCCAATGTTCACCAGGCCCGGTTCTATATCGGCGAAATGAACGAACGCGGCGTGCAGGACGTCGCCTGGCACGGCTGCCAGTTGAATCAGCCCGGCTGGCGCGATCCGAACGCCCGCGTGCTGTCGGTCACCGTCGGCGGTTTCGCCGGCGAGGACGACCTCCACGTGATGATGAACATGTACTGGGAGCCGCTCGAATTCGAGTTGCCGCCGGTCGACGGCCGCACCTGGCACCGCTCGGTGGATACCTCGCTCGCCAGCCCGGAAGACATCGCCGACGCCGGCAGCGAAGTGCGGATTGAAGGCAACAAGTACGTCGTCAACGGACGGAGCGTGGTGGTGTTGCTCTCGAAGTAAACGCCGGCGCCCGCGCCGCTAAGCCCAGGGAAGGCCACCGAAAGTCTTTCCATCATGGAACACTTTGAGGGCCTTCCCTGGGCTTGAAGAAACAAAACTGATTTTTCGAAACATGCAGTGAGACCCACGGCTAGTAAGTCCTCAAACCTCTTCTTTCTCCAACGGGACAGAACATGAACACAGTTGATTTTACGTTTTCCGATTTGATCGCCGGATATGTGCAAAGCTACGACCCGGCCGAAGAGACTTTCTTGCTCCGCACGTCGGACGGGCGCGAGTTCACCGTCACGTTGACGCCGACCGTGTTCGCGGAAGTGGTCCGCAACCTCGGCGAGACGTTCCAGAACGCCTCGGGCCAGATCAAGCAGATGCTGGTCAAGAACCGCTTCCTGTTCGTCTACGGCGTGTTCTATCCCGATGGCGCGAACGGCGAGCGCTCGTTCGAAGCCAAGCACATCGTGTTCCTGGGCCGCACCCCGCAGGATTACCGCTTCGAGAAGCAAGATTGGTGGATCAACCAGGTCCGTCAGCTCGGCGATTTCTACCTCAACGCCGAATTCGGCGACGGCCCGATCGACTTCGACAACTACCGTACCAACCTGAACGACGCCGGGACCAAGAACGGCTCGACGCGTCAGGAAACCGACACGATCTCCCGCTTGGTCTACGGCTTCGCCTCGGCGTTCCTGATGACGGGCGATGATCGTTATCTCGAAGCCGCGGAGAAGGGCACGGAATACCTCCGCAAGCATCACCGCTTCGAAGACAAGAAGGAAGACCTGACCTACTGGTACCACGCCTGCGACGTCAAGGCGGACGGCACGCGTCAAAAGGTCTTCGCCTCGGAATTCGGCGACGACTACGATGCATTGCCTGCGTACGAGCAGATCTACGCCTTGGCCGGACCGATCCAGACCTATCGCGTGACGGGCGATCCGCGGATCCTGGCCGACGCCAAGAGCACGATCAAGACCTTCCGCAAGTTCTACCAAGACAAGTCGGAAAAGGGAGGCTTCTACTCCCACATCGACCCGATCACGCTCAGCCCGCACAGCGATTCGCTGGGGGCGAACAAGTCGAAGAAGAACTGGAACTCGGTCGGCGATCACGCCCCCGCGTACCTGATCAACCTGTACCTGGCGACCGGCGAGAAGGAATACGCCGACTTCCTGGAGTACACCTTCGACACCATCGCGCGCAACTTCCCGGACTACGATGAAAGCCCGTTCGTGCAGGAGCGCTTCTTCGACGATTGGTCGAAGGATCAAACCTGGGGCTGGCAGCAGAACCGCGCGGTCGTGGGGCACAACCTCAAGATCGCCTGGAACCTGATGCGGATGAACAGCCTGAAGGGCAAGCGTTCGTACACCGACTTGGCGCAGAAGATCGCCGAGCTGATGCCCGAAGCCGGCAGCGATCGTCAACGCGGCGGCTGGTACGACGTCGTGGAACGCTGTCTCGACAAGGGCCAGAAGTTCCACCGCTTCGTCTGGCACGACCGCAAGGCCTGGTGGCAACAAGAGCAGGCCATCCTGGCGTACTTGATTCTGAACGGCGTCCAAAAGAAGCCCGAATACCTGCGGCTGGCCCGCGAGTCGTCGGCCTTCTACAACGCGTTCTTCCTGGACGTGGAAGCCGGCGGCATCTACTTCAACGTGTTGTCCAACGGACAGCCGTACGCCTTGGGCACCGAGCGCGGCAAGGGTTCGCACTCGATGGCCGGTTACCACAGCTTCGAGCTGGCGTACCTCGCCGCAGTCTACACCAACCTGTTGATCACCAACGAGCCGATGGACTTCTACTTCCGTCCGACGGCCGGCAACCTGCCGAACAACATCCTGCGCGTCGCGCCGGACCTGTTGCCGGCGGGCAGCGTGCGGATCGGCCAGGTTTGGATCGACGGCAAGGAACACCGCGACTTCGATGCGGACAACCTCACTGTGAGCCTGCCGGCCGACGGCGGCACGATGAAGATCCGCGTCCGTCTCGTTCCGGCGGCGGTTCACTTCACCGCGGACTTACTGGAAGTCAGCGGCGGCACGGCGACGATCTCGCTGGCTGGCGTGCTGGACGACGCGGCGACGCCGTTCCTCACGGAACAGCTCGAAGCGGCTGCCAGCCGTCGCGCGAAGGCGATTATCTTCGACGCGGAAGACCTCCAGTCGATCTCGCCGGAAGCGCTCCGCGCCCTGGTGTTCCAAAAGCAGAAGCTCGGCGCCAACTTCGACATCTCCGTGACGAACGCCAACAAGGCGGTCGTCGAGGCGATCGACGATAGCGGCTTCTGCGACGAGATCCAAATCGCCGAACTGGCCAACGCCTAGTCGGAGATTGCAGGTAGAAAAAACGAGCCCCGGTCGGGACCGAAACCGACCGGGGCATCGGTTTATCGTCTGGGAGTTTGACGTTTTCAGTGTTCAGTGAGGACGTTGAGTCCAAATACTGAAAACTGAACACTGAAAACTTCAAACTCCTTCCGGCCGCAAGTCCACCGCACGAACCCCATGATTCGCATCCCGGATCGCACCCTTGCCCTACTTCACAGCCTGTTCCGGGCGGGCAAGCATGTGGCCAAGGAACGCCGCTTAACCGAGACACCTTCCGTCGGAACGAAAGCCATGCCACGCACGAAAAAGCGCCCTCGCACGCTGTTGCGCCGGATCGCCGAAAACCCGATCATGAACATCACCGCCGGGTTTCTCTTGATGGCCACGGCGATGCTGGAAGTCCTGGAACCGATGTGGGGCACGAACTCCGGCATCGGCGTCCATCACGGCGCCGCGATCTTCGGCTTCCTCGAGTTCATGAAGTGGCTCCCGGACGGCTTCAAGGGGCTGAAATTCGTCGAGGAAGGGGACGACGACGCACCGGCGCACAGCGTGCCGGCGGTGTAACCGTCAGATCCGCGCCGACGCGTCATGCTTCCAAAAGCGGAACCGTCGGCGCCTGGAGCGCATCAGTAAAAGTCGCCTTCGACGGCCCACTCCGTGCGCTCGCGCATCCCGCTCCATATCCGCGTCCTGGCGCTATTGCAACGACGCTTTCGGCTCTGACGTTTTCAGCGTCGTCTCGCGCCAGTTGTGCCGTGTTTTCCGGACGAATTCTCGTCACGTTTGATGCAAGCCGTTGCGCATGAGCTTGTGTCAAAAGTGGCGTTGCTGGCAGACGATGAACAACACGCATCGAGGCGGCGAGATGCGCTAGAGGCGACCTCCCCATGGAATAGGGGAGGCCTCCCGACCTCGGTCGGATGATCCCCTGCACGGAGGTAACTGATTGCCATGTCACAGAAGTTAAGTTCCCGTCTGCTCCAGTTGGCCGGCCGCGTGGCCCCCGCCGCATTGCTCGTCGTGGGCGTTTCCAGCGCTTCGGCCTCGTATCCCTCGACCGCGCCGA
This sequence comes from Planctomycetia bacterium, assembly GCA_034440135.1. Classification (NCBI taxonomy): domain Bacteria; kingdom Pseudomonadati; phylum Planctomycetota; class Planctomycetia; species Planctomycetia bacterium. Next base: position 3,474 of record JAWXBP010000430.1, on the reverse strand, counting down.
TCAACTACGGCGTGATCCAACCGGTCGAGTACCGCGCCTACGGCGAAGGCGAAGCCGAAGAAGCGGCCCCAGGTGAGTTGACCTCGTGTTCCGACTGCATGTCGTGCGACGACAACAGTTGCGAAGCCTGCTGCACCATGCCCTGCTACTGCTGGTACGTCTCGCTGAGCGGCGCCTGGTCGAATCGCGAAACGGTTCACGAAGAAGGCGATCCCACGACGTTCATCGAATTCAACGACGGCTTCAACATCAACGTCGCGTTGGGCCATGAGTTCGACTTGTTCCGCGTGGAATTCGAGTACAGCTACTTCAACCAGCAGGTCGCCTTGGCGGGCGCGGGTATCCCAGGCTTCGCCCCCTTCGTTGGCGAATCGCCGGGCAACATCTCCGTCAAAGCCTTCATGTTGAACGTCTACCACGACTTCGACTTCGGCGGCCGACTGAAGCCCTACGTCGGCGGCGGTATCGGTCTGTTCCAATCCGAGATCAACAGCCTGTTGCCGACGTTCTTCGCGGACGCGCCATTCAGCAACTCCACGCTCGGCGTCAACACGACGAGCGACGTGGCGTTCGCTTATCAATTCCGCGCTGGCGTCAACTACGAGCTGACCCGCCGCACCGAGTTGTTCGCGGGTTATCGCTTCTTCGATAACACGGATCCGCTCACCTTCGCCGCCGAACCGTTCGGCATCTTTTATCCCGACAGCGCCACCTTCCATAACTTCGAAGCGGGCCTGCGGGTGAAGTTCTAAACCGTCTTGCGAGCGCCCCGCGCTCCGAGACTGTGTTCATCGTCGCCGGGGGCGAACGCCGCCGTTCGCTCCCGGTCGACACGATCTCACTGTGCTGTTGCGTCGGCCAAGCAGCGTAACGTCCGGCGTCCACAAGCGTTGCCGGCGAAGCAGTGGCACATCGCTCTCACGTGATTCCACGGCCAGGTGGAATCCCATTCATCTTCGCGCGCACGTGTCACGGCTGCCGGCCAGCCGTGTGGAGTCTTCCGTGTCAAACGACTGCCGCCAAGCATCGCAACTTGAGTTTAACGCATCGCGGCACGGCGGCCGTGGCACGTGCCTTTTCGCTATCTGCTTCGCTCTTGTGATCGCATGTTGGTGGCCCACCACGGCGAACGCTCAAGCATCCGTCGGCAACATCGGCGGCGCGTATCCGAACGCCACGTCCGGCATCCTGGCGGGTACGGTGCCTCCCAAGGGGCACTACTGGCTGATGTACCACCGGTTTTATCACGCGCCAGTGACGACCGATGACTTCGGCAACGCTCAGCCCGTCGGCTTCACGCTCGATACGTACGTCAACGCGCACCGCATCGTCACGGTGACTGACAAGAAGATCCTCGGCGCTGATTTCGCCTGGAACTTCGTCGTGCCGATCGTCTGGATCGACTCCGAAGTCACAGCATACGGCATCAAAGACACCGCGATGACGCTGGCCGATATGAACGTCGAGCCATTCGTGATCGAATGGCACGAAAAGCAATTCGACTTCGGCTTCGTCTTCGGCCTTTTTGCCCCGACGGCCCCGTACAACTCGAATCAACCTGCCCTGCCGGGTCGCGACTACTGGACGCTCTATCCGGGCCTGGCCGGAACGTATTACTTCGACGAAGCGAAGTCGTGGCACATTTCGGCGCTCTCGCGCTACGAATTCCACACCGACCGCGTGTCGGACGGGTTCCATCGCGGTGACGACCTGTCGTTCGAGTGGGGCGCCGGCAAATCCTTTCAGAAACAAGGCGCCACCTTCGGCGTTTCTGGCTACTGCTCCTGGCAAGTGACGGAAAACGAAGGCAACGGCGCCTACCCGAAGGATCGAGCCTATGGCATCGGTCCCGAGATCCAATATTTCTCCACCAAGTGGAAATTGGGCTACCACCTCCGCCACTGGTTCGAGTTCGGCGCGCGCAATCGCACCGAAGGGGAAATCACGACGTTCACACTCGTGAAACCGTTTTGATACGAGCATTCTTCTGTAGCTGAGGTGGCAACTGCATACAATAGCAATGAGGATGCCGCCTCCAGGAGAATGCTATGTCGCACGCATACATCATCGCCGCCGCGCGCACGCCGATCGGCAAATTGTGCGGATCGCTCGCCTCCCTCTCTGCGCCGCAGCTCGCCGCACATGCGTTGCGAGCTTGCCTCGAACGCGCCGGTGTATCGCCGGACGTCATTGATGAAGTAATTCTCGGCCAGGTGCTCACCGCGGGCGCTGGCCAAGCGCCGGCCCGGCAAGCGGCGCTCGGTGCTGGCCTGCCGCCGACGGTCGCCGCGCTGACCGTGAACAAGGTTTGCGGCTCCGGACTTAAGGCCGTGATGTTGGCGGATCAAGCGATTCGCGCCGGCGATGCGCGCTGCGTTCTCGCTGGCGGGATGGAAAGCATGTCCCGCGCGCCGCATTTGTCGCTCAACCTTCGCCAGGGGCGGCGCTATGGCGACGAAACGCTGGTCGATTCGATGATCCACGACGGCCTGCGCTGTGCCATCGAAAATTGGCCGATGGGCGCCGCCGCGGACTTTATCGCCAACGAGCACGGCGTCACCCGTGCAGCGCAGGACGCCTTCGCACTGGAAAGCCACCGTCGCGCAGCCGCTGCGATGAGCGCCCATCAGTTCGACGCGGAAGTCGTTTCAGTAACGCTCAAATCGAAATCCGGCGAGACCGTCGTCACCTTGGACGAAGGCCCGCGGCGCGACGCAAGCTTGGAAGGCCTGGCTAAGCTCAAGCCGGCGTTTGATCCCGCCGGAACGGTCACCGCCGGCAACGCCTCGCAAATCAGCGACGGAGCGGCGGCGTTGCTGGTTGTCTCCGAAGACCTTGCGCACCGCGTGAATTCGCCCATCAAGGCGCGCATCTTGGCCACCGCCACGCATGGGGTCGCGCCCAAGGAGTTGTTCTTTGCGCCGGTCGGGGCGATCGAGAAGGTCTTGCGAAAAGCTGGCGTTACCATCGCCGACGTCGACCTGATCGAACTGAACGAAGCCTTCGCCGCGCAATGCCTGGCCTGCATGAACGCATTGCAATTGCCACTCGAAAAGACGAACGCGTATGGGGGCGCGATCGCGCTGGGCCACCCGATCGGAGCGAGCGGCGCTCGCGTGCTCGTCACGCTCTTGCACGCGTTGGCGGCGCAGGACAAGGCAATTGGCCTCGCATCCATCTGCCTCGGCGGCGGCGAAGCCGTGGCGATGATCGTCGAACGCATGTAAGCAGCTCGCCACACTAGCCCGTAGCGCCAGCGAGGGAGAGTTGACATGGCTTTCCGTTTGAGATGAAGCTCTCAGTTGCGAATCTCACGCGGTTGAGAGTTTGACGCTCAGCGGCAATCGACGTCCGCTCCCCCTCGCTGCCGCTACGGACTAGGCCTTGTCTCAAAACTGGGGTTTCCGTGCAATGCGTAACCGGCGACGATGTCGCTGAGTTTCGTTTTTGCCACGGAGGGCTGTTGAGATGGCG
>JAWXBP010000429.1 GCA_034440135.1 Planctomycetia bacterium | reverse complement strand
GAGCACGGAGGACACAGAGGGGGGAAGAGGAGAGAGGAAGCGGAGTCGTGGGCGAATTCGCTTCCTCTCTCCTCTTCCCCCCTCTGTGTCCTCCGTGCTCTCCGTGGTTAAAAGCTTGAACTCCCCTCCGCGCCCCGTTAGCCTGTCGGCATGAAACACTTGCTCCCCATCGCCGCGCTCGTCTTCCTCTCCACCTTCACCACCGCCTTCGCCGACGACCCCGCGCCGCCGCGGGCCTTCATCGACGGCGACGCTCCCGGCTGGGTCGCGCTCGGCAAAGACGATTTCCAGAACGTCAACACCGCCGACGACACTTGGACCTTCGCTGACGACGGCGTCATCCATCTGACCGGTCAGCCGGTCGGCGTCACGCGCTCGAAGAAGAAGTACACCAACCTGGAACTGGTCGTCGAGTGGCGACACCTGACCTCTGCCGGAAACTCCGGCGTGTTCCTCTGGGCGTCGGACGAAGCGCTCGCAGACCTCAAGCCAGGCACGTTGCCCCCCGGCGGCATCGAAGTGCAAGTCCTCGACCTCGGCTACGAAACCGAGTACGAAAAAGCGAACGGCAAGAAGTCCGATTGGTTCACCTCGCACGGCGACGTCTTTCCCGTCGGCTCGTCGAAGATGACCCCGTTCGAACCGAGCGCTCCGGGGGGCGAACGCAGCTTCCCGCGCAAGCGCCTGGTCAAGCAGTACGGCGAATGGAACCACTATTACGTCCGCGCCATCAACGGCGAAGTCCGCCTCTGGGTGAACGGCGAAGAAGTCTCCGGCGGTAAGGATTGCCAGCCGGCGACGGGTTTCCTCTGCCTGGAAAGCGAAGGGGCGCCGGTGGAGTTTCGCGGGTTGAAGATTCGCGAATTGCCGTAGACGTACAAGCCACGCGCAAAACAAACGCCACTAGCCCGACGCGCAAGCGAGGGGGAGTTGACGTCGAGTTATCGCCAACGCCGTACTCACATCAGCGTCCGCTCCCCCTCGCTTGCGCGTCGGGCTAGTGAAGGGAACCGGCCTCCCATGAGCGATACCGCGACTGAACCTGCCGTCGCTGCCGCGACGAAAGTCACTGTTTCGAAAACGCGGGCCATCTGCGCCGGCGGCACGCGACCGCGCCGGCGAGGGCGATGGTGAGTAACGCAAGTGACGACGGCTCGGGCGTTTGCGTTGGCACCCATTGCAAATCATCGTTGGAGACATCATCGCCGATGATCTGGAGGTCACCAATACTAGCGCTGCCACGGTAATATTGCGGCGAGAGTCGAATGGAAAGTTGCCCGGTCTGACTTCCACATTCAATGTACTGCGTCTGTGTGACCATCGAAACACTGCATCCAGGACTGATGACGGCATCCTCGGCACTGGCTTGTGCAATAAACTGAATTGGTGCGTCGCCGGCATTAAAGTTCAGCTCGATGTAGTCCAGCCTCTCCCAATCGCTTGTAAAGTTTGTCAAAAAACCTGGATTTCTGCGATTGTTCCCGACAAACGTCAGGAAATCGGGAACTAGAATCAGTCCGTCGGCTCGTGGAATGAATGTGACATTTACGGTTCCGGCTGACGCTGAAACGCCGCCAAAAAAGAAGAGCGCGACACAGAGCCAACGAGACATCGCAACCTCCGACAATGTTGTCGTAAGGGCCATGCGGCCGTCCGCCCCACCGACGCCGCGGCCCATTCAAATACAGACGGTAACACGGTTCAGCGGCGACGGCAAGGAAAATGAACCTGCCCGAAGTCGCAAGTCGATTCCGTCGGTTGGGATAGGCCAACACGTCGGTAGGCAACCGCAGTGCCGTTGGCTTCGTCGGTTATACACAAACTCACGCACTGCCAAATTGCTTGCTCAAAGGATTCCGCTTCAAATGTTAAGCGCTTGCAGCCTGCCCCCGCGCGCGCCAAAATAACGCGTTCCCGGGGCATGTTGAAGCCAACCGCGATTGCCACCCCTGTGCCGCACCCTATCTCCGAAAATGACGACCGCGCTTTGATGCTCCGCGTCCTCGGCGGCGATGTGGATTGCTTCGCCGAGCTGGTCGCGCGCTACCGTCGCCCGCTGTTAAGGGTCGCCGTCGGAAGGTTGGGGCGTCTTGATTGGGCCGAAGAGGCCGTGCAGGAGACGTTTCTCGCGGCGTTTCGTTCCCGGGAAACCTTCGATCCCGAGCGGTCGTTTCGCACTTGGCTCTGGACGATTTTGCTCAACCAATGCCGGGCGATCGGCGCCAAACGCAGCCGGGCGTCGCACGTGGCCTGCTGGTCGGATAATGCGGTGGCCGCTCCGATCGACGATGCCGTGCTTTGCGATCGCCCATCCCCGTTGGGGGAATTGCTGGCGCGCGAGCGGGCCGATCTGCTGGAGCAGTCGTTGCAGCGGCTCAGCCCCGCGCAGGCGGATGCCCTCCGGCTGCGGTTCTTCGGCGAATTGAAGTTCCAGGAAATCGCCGATGCCATGGGCTGCAGCCTGCTGACCGCGAAAAACCGCGTGAAATGGGGTTTGCTCCGCCTGGCGGATCTGGCCAAAGGCAACGCCGGCGATCATGCTGAACCAACGTTCGACAACAGTCCGGGCCGATTGCCGGGAGGTCCTAAATGAATTGCGATCAGGTGTTCGACGTGCTGACGCGCGGACCCTTTCCCACGGGGGCGGCAAGCGACGCTTCCGTCGAGCGGCATTTGACCTGCTGTAACGATTGCCGGCGCCTGGCGATCGCCCTGCGTCCGGCCGTGGAACTGTTTGAAGAAGCCGTCCGCCCCGAAGAGAGCCGAGGCCTGCCCAGCTATTGGGGTGAAGTTTCGGAACCGCACTCGGCCGCCCACGACGCTACCTTCGCCACGCTGGAAGAGGAGATCGCCCTCGCCAAAACCGCTCGGCGCAGGGTCGCCAGCGCGAACCGGGTGCGCGGCGTCATGCCCATCCGGGCGTGGGAAGAATGCGACCGGATGTTGCGTTTTTGCGGCGCGGTTGCGGTCGGCGTGCTCGTGGCGTTTGGATTCCGTTCGATCGGCGAAGATTCCTGGCGGAACCGCGGCGCAGCGCGTAACGAACATGCGGCCACTGCGGCCTTCCCCTGGCAGGTCTGTTCGGCCGCCTGGATCGCGTCATCGGAACAACCTTTGCAGGGTTCCTCGATGCGGACCTCCGGGATGCTGCAATTGGCCCGGTTGGACGCAGACCGGCACCGCTGTTGCTCCGAATGCCACCACGAAGGCGGTCCGACGTCCGCGCCCGAAGCCATGAGCCGGGGCGTGGCGAGCAGTTGTGTCGTCTGCCATGATGGCGATGAGCCGGACGAGCATGAAGCGTTGCTCGATTCCTCGTTACCGATTGTCCACTCTGAACCAGGAGTTTGATACGTGATGAAGCGCCCCTTGCTGGCATTGATGTTCGCCGTGCTGGCCTACGCGGCCTCCCAGCCCCTCACCGCCGCCGAGCCCGACGCCGACGGCTTCGTGACGATTTTCAACGGCGAAAACCGCGACGGCTGGAAAGCCAACGAGCACGCTGAAAACTGGACCGTCGAAGACGGCTGCATTGTCGGCAAAGGACCGCGCAGCCATTTGTTTTACGAAGGCGCCGGCGAACTGACCGACCTGGAATTTAAAGCCGAAGTGAAGCTCAACAAGGGCGGCAACTCCGGCATGTACTTTCGCGCGGAATTCGGCGAAGGCTGGCCCAAGGGCTATGAAGCCCAGGTCAACAACTCCAGCGGCGACCCGAAGAAAACCGGCAGCCTCTACAACTTCGTCGACATCAAGAAGCAATTGATCGAAGACGACACCTGGTGGACCGAGCACATCATCGCCAAGGGCAACCACATCGTCATCAAGATCAACGATGAAGTCGTCGTCGATTACGTCGACGAAAAGAACACGCACAGCAAAGGACTGCTCGCGCTGCAACAGCACGATCCCGGCAGCGTGGTCCATTACCGCAACATCCAGTTGAAGAAGCTCGACGCGGAATAAGCCGCGATGCAAACCACATCGCCGGGGCCGAGCAATTTCGTTCGCCCCGGCGACATTTTTTTGCTATGAACGATGGCGTCCAGAACTCAGATTTGGAACACAGAACACCTCAGACGAGACCAGGCCCATGCGAGTTGTCACGATGCTGGCGTTGGCGGCAATGCTCGGCGTTGCCGCGGAAAACGCTTCGGCCCAGGAAGGCGCCCTGTCACGGCTGTATGGAAACGGCGTCCACGCTTACTTCGGCGGCGACATCTTCGGCGCCGAGAAGTTGTTCACCCAGGCGATTGACGCCGGCAGCCAGGACCCGCGCTGCCACTACTACCGCGGGTTGGTCTACCTCCAAGCCGGACGCAACAAGGCCGCGGCGGCGGAGTTTGAGAAAGGCGCCGACCTCGAAGCTGGCGCCACCCGTGCTTACGACGTAAGCCTGGCCCTGGAGCGAATCCAGGGCCGTTCCCGCCTGGTGTTGGAACAACATCGCGCGGCGAAATTGGCTACGGCCTCCTCCGCCACGCAAGTTCAGCGGCGCCAGCGCTTGGAATCCATTCGACGCCGCGAAGCAGTGACCACGGTGGCCCCGACCCCAGCAACGCTGGATGCCATCACCGGCGACGCCGCGCCAATTCCGGCCACGCGACTTGTCCCCTCCACTCCGACCACGGTCCCGGCAGCGTCTCAACCCGAGGTCTCGGCGCCCTTCGCCGATCCCATGGAAGCGGCCCCCGCCGCGTCAACCCCGGCCAACGCTGCGGCGCCGCCAGTCGTTGCTCCAGTTACCGAAGAAGCCGATCCGTTCGGTGCGGACGACGCCTTGCCGGCGGAAGACATGCCGGCCGATGACGCCGCGCCCGCCGATG
>JAWXBP010000428.1 GCA_034440135.1 Planctomycetia bacterium | reverse complement strand
GAGCCGGCCGCTGAGATTGCGCCTGAGCCTCATTCGAACGGGGCGTCCAGCACGTCTCCGTCGGGGCCGCTGCCGCCGGTCGAGGATTTGACGCCTGATTCTCCGGAGCCGACCGGCATTCGTGAGTGGTACATCCTCAAGGTGCAGAGCAATCGCGAAGACAGCATCCGCGACGCGCTGCAGCGCCGGATTCAGATCGCCGGACTGGAAGGCTTCTTCGGCGACATCATCGTGCCGACCGAGATGGTCACGGAGATCAAAGGGGGCAAGAAGAAGGTCGTCAAGCGCAAGCTGTATCCGGGCTACATCGTGGTCCACATGGAATACAACGACGACACCTGGTACCTGGTGCGTGACACCCCAGGCGTCGGCGATTTCACGGGCGCTGGCGGTAAGCCCACGCCGATGTTGCCGCACGAGGTATCGAAGATTCTCGTGATGGAAAGCGCGGAGACGAAAGAGAAGGGGCCGAAGCCGAAGATCAGCTTTGGCGTTGGCGACAAAGTCAAAATCAACGAGGGAACCTTCGAGAATTTCGAAGGGGATGTGGGGAGCATCGACGAAGGGAGCGGTCGCGTCACGGTGATGATCAACATCTTCGGACGCTCGACCCCCGTCGAATTGGAATACTGGCAGGTCGAATCGGTCTAACGATACAAATCAACAAACGGCGTTGCTGGCGTCGAACGAATGCGTTCGGCACGCGAAGCGACTACCTTGGCTGAATTAGAGCGGATCCCATGGCGAAGCAGTTGACGGGTACGGTGAAGTTTCAGGTTCCGGGCGGCCAGGCCACTCCGGCGCCGCCGGTCGGTACGTCGTTGGGCCGGTTCGGCATCAACCTCGGGCAGTTCGTGCAGCAGTTCAACGAGCGCACCAAGGAAACCGGCGGCATGCCGATTCCGGTGGTGGTCAATGTGTACAACGATCGCTCGTTTGACTTCGTCACCAAGAGCCCGCCGGCGGCCGCGTTGTTGAAGAAGGCCGCGAGCGTCGCCAAGGGCTCCGGCACCCCGAACAAGGAAAAGGTCGGCAAGGTCACCCGGGCGCAGGTCCAGGAGATCGTCAAGCTCAAGCTGGCCGACCTGAACGCCCGCGACCCCGGCCACGCGGAGCGGATGGTCGAAGGGACGGCGCGCAGCATGGGCATCACGATCGAAGACTAGCCGCCGAGACGTCATGCCGTCCGTCTTTAGCCGGCCTCTGTGAGGCCGGTGCCGAAGGCGTAGTCGCCGCAAGAATCGATGAATTCAGCGATCGAGGTCACAGACCTCGGCTACAGAAAAAGAAGAATCGAAGACAAGAGTCAGAAGTCACCTGAGCAGTTGTGAAGTTATGAGCAAGCAATCCAAACGATACCGAGCGTTGCTCGAACAGCGTAAATCGGAAGACCCGGTGGCGCTCGACGCGGGCGTGCAACTGTTGAAGCAGTTCGGCACGACGAAGTTCGACCAGACGGTGGAAATCGCGATGCGCCTGGGGATCGACGCCAAGCAGGCCGATCAATTGGTTCGCGGTTCGATCGTGTTGCCGCACGGCATTGGCAAGACGCAGCGCGTGATTGTGTTCGCCAAGGGAGACCTGGCTGAACAAGCCAAGCAAGCCGGCGCGGACGAGGTCGGCTCCGAGGAGATGGCCAAAAAAATCAAAGAAGGCTGGACGGAATTCGACGTCTGCATCGCGGCGCCGGACATGATGGGTCTCGTCGGCCCGCTCGGCAAAGTGCTCGGCCCTCGCGGGCTGATGCCTTCGCCGCGCTCCGGCACGGTGACGCCGGAAATCGCCAAGACGGTCAAAGAATACAAGGCCGGCAAGGTGGAGTTCCGCAATGACGCCAGCGGCGTCGTGCATGCCGTGGTGGGCAAGCTCAGCTTTGACGCCCCAAAGCTGCAAGAGAACATTCAAGCATTCATGAATTTCGTCCTCGGACTCAAACCGAACAGCGTGAAAGGCCACTACCTCAAAGGCGTGGCGATTAGCGCGACGATGAGCCCGGGCGTTCGCATCGCGGTCTAAGGGCCGCGACTCACTAAATCACTGTCGCCGAAAAGTTGTGCGATTCCCATGAGCAAGTTCGTCAAAGACCTGATTACCGATCACATTCGCAATCGCCTGGTGGGGATGGAACATGCCCTGCTGGTGAACCTGTCGGCGCTTAACGGCGTCGCTAATAACCGGTTGCGGATGGAGTTGCAAAAAGAAAATGTCGGGTTGATGGTTGTGAAAAACAGCCTGGCCCGCCGCGCCACCGAAGGGACGCCTCTGGCGGCCGCCTTCGAGCAGGCCGAGGGTTCGATGGCGGTACTGTGGGGGGGCGAGGACATCGTCTCGCTCGCCAAGATCCTCACCAAGCTGGGCGAAAGCAAAGAATTCCAGAAGCTGGAAACCCGCGGAGGGGTTCTGGACGGCGCCCGGCTCACGGCGAGCGACGTCAAGGACGTCGCCAAGTGGCCGACCCGACAAGAACAGTTGAGCTTGCTGCTGGGACAGATTCTGTCGCCGGGCGCCAAGCTCTCCAGCCAGTTGCTGGGACCGGGCGGAATGCTCGCCAGCCAAGTCGACAAGAAAGCGGAAGGCGACGACGAAGAGCCGGCCGCCGCCGCCGAAGCGGCGCCTGTGGCCGAAGCGGCTCCCGCCGCGGAATGAATCACGCGGTCGTCGCGAGACGACTGCCGCAGCAGATTTTATTGAATGACGTTCCGGCCGCAGCCGGGCTTTTGAACATAAACGCAAACTGATTTCCACCAAGCACTTGCACGGGCTATTCACGTGAGTGGGTAGGCCCGAGAAGGCATCGACGAAAGGAACCGCACGGCCATGGCCACTGACGCTCCCGCACGCGAATTTTCCTCCACGACCACGTCCCTGGGCGATCAAATCGTCGCCCTGACGCTCAAGCAAGCCAAGGAGTTGAGCGACTACCTGAAGGACGTTCACGGCATCGAACCGGCTGCCGGTGGCGCCGTGATGATGGCCGCCGGTCCCGCCGGTGGCGCTGCCGCGCCCGTGGAAGAGCAGACTGAGTTCAATGTCATCCTGGAAGGCTTCGGCGAAAACAAGATCAACGTGATCAAGGTCGTCCGCGCCGCCACCGGGTTGGGCCTCAAGGAAGCCAAGGACCTGGTCGAAGGGGTCCCGAGCAAGGTCAAGGAAGGCATTTCGAAGGAAGACGCGGCCAAGCTCAAAGCCGAGTTGGAAGCCGCGGGTGCGAAAGTCGTAGTTAAGTAGGGTGTGCTGGTAATCGCAACCCCGATGGGGTACGATTACGGTCTCCCTCCCAACCTGTCTGTTGCGCGCTGGCCTTTCACGGATGGGTCCAGCGCGCTCGCACCTATGCCATTGATCCGGAATTGGCCGCCTTCTGTAGTGGCACGCCGCGCTCCCCGCTGCGCCTGCGCGCCCGCCTCGCCCCGTCTTCCCGCACCCGTCTCCAGGAGCAGGACCCGTTATGGCCACATCGGCTGAGCGTCGTTTGCGCCCGAAGGAAGTTCGTCGTTTTGGCAATCAATTCGAACAAGTCCCGATTCCTGACCTGACCGAGATTCAGACCCGCAGCTACGCGGCGTTTCTGCAACTCGAATTGTCCTCCGATAAGCGCCTAGACCAGGGCATCGAAGGCGTGTTGCGCGAAATTTTTCCGATCGAGAGCTACGACAAGACGCTCCGCTTGGAATATCTGCGCTACGAGTTGGGCAAGCCGCGCTACGAGCCGGACGAGTGCCGGCAGTTGCGGCTGACCTATGGGCGGCCGTTCAAGGTCTGGTTGCGCTTGACAAAAGAGCAGCCGGTCGAGGAAGAGGTCTACCTCGGCGACATGCCGATCATGCTGGGCGGCGGCGAATTTATCATCAACGGCGCCGAGCGCGTGGTGGTGAGCCAGTTGCATCGCAGCCCCGGCGTCGACTTCGTGAGCGATCGCGAAGCCGACAAGGAACTGCATAGCTGCCGGATCATCCCGGAGCGCGGCAGTTGGATCGAGCTGAACGTCACGAAGAAGGACACGCTGGCGGTCCGCATCGACCAGAGCGGCAAATTCTCCGCGATGACGCTGTTGCGGGCGATGGACCCGAAGTACAGCCACGACGTGGATTTGATGCGGGCGTTCTTTACGACGACCAGTGAAAAGGTTGTGGACGGTCGCAGCGTGGCGAAGATCGAGGGCAAGATCGCCGTCGGCGACGTGGTCTATCCGGTCGGCTCGGAAAAGGCCGGCGAGATCATCCTGGAGTCGGGCCACAAGATCACCAAGAACGCGGCGGAAACGATTTGCACTTCGGGGCTGACCAGCATCGAAGTGATGAGCGACACCAAGGATCCGTTGGTCTTCAACAGCCTTTCGGAAGACAACACCGCAAGCCATGAAGAGGCGCTGCTGAAGATTTATCAGCGGCTGCGTCCCGGCAATCCGCCGCAGTTGGAGAAGGCCCGCGCGCTGTTCCACGAGAAGTTCTACGACACCAACCGTTACCGGCTGGGTCGCGTCGGGCGGTTCCGCATCAACCGCAAGTTGTCGTTGACGATCGACGAGAACGAGATGACGCTGCGGCCGGACGATCTGGTCGAATCGATTCGTTACTTGTTGAAACTCCGCGCCGCCGAAGGCGCGGCGGAGATCGACGATATCGATCACCTTGGCAATCGCCGCTTGCGGACGATTGATGAGTTGGCTTGCGATGAGTTGCGCAAGGGCTTCCTCAAGCTGCGCCGCACCGTGCAGGAGCGGATGAGCTTGAAGGACGTCGCGGATATGACGCCGCGCAGCCTGATCAATCCGAAGAGCGTCTCGGCGGCGATCGAGTACTTCTTCGGTCGCGGCGAGCTGTCGCAGGTCGTTGACCAGACGAACCCGCTGTCGATGCTCACGCACGAGCGGCGGCTGTCGGCGTTGGGTCCCGGCGGTTTGAACCGCAAACGGGCCGGCTTCGAAGTGCGCGACGTGCATATCTCGCACTACGGCCGCATCTGCCCGATTGAGACGCCGGAAGGCACGAACATCGGTTTGATTTCCAGCCTGGCGATTTACGCCGCGGTGGACGAGTACGGCTTCCTCGTGACGCCTTACCGGAAGGTCACGAAGAGCAGGGTGGCCGATGAAGTCACCTGGCTGCGTGCGGACCAAGAGAACGAAGCGTACCTGGCCCCGGCCGACGCCGTCGTCAAAGACGGTAAGCTGCAAGGGGACACGATTATCGCCCGGTATCGGGCCGACTTCGAGATGGTGCCGGTCGATGAAGTGGAATACATGGACGTGGCGCCGAGCCAAATGGTCGGTGTTTCGGCTGGTTTAATTCCGTTCTTGGAGCACGACGACGCCAACCGCGCGTTGATGGGTTCCAACATGCAGCGGCAAGCGGTGCCGTTGTTGGTGACGGAGCCGCCGATCGTGGCAACCGGCATGGAACGCGACGTGGCCCGGAACTCCGGCATGTTGGTCCGCGCCAAGAAGAAGGGCACGGTCAACTACGTCGACGCCGACCGAATCGAGATCGCCGACGACAAGTACGTGTTGCGGAAGTTCGTCGGCTTGAACGAACGGACCTGTCAGAACCAGAAGCCGCTTGTGACCGTCGGCCAGAAGGTCGAAAAGGGGGACGTGATCGCCGACGGCGCCGCCACCTTCAAAGGTGAATTGGCGCTCGGCCGGAATGTGCTCGTCGGCTTCATGGCCTGGGACGGGTTCAACTTCGAAGACGCGATTATCATCAGCGAAGACCTCGTGAAGGACGACGTGTACACGTCGATTCACATCGAAGAATTCGATATCGAGATTCGCGAAACGAAGCTCGGTCGCGAGGAGTTCACGCGCGATATTCCCAATGTCAGCGAGAAAGCGCTCCGCAATCTCGACGAAGGTGGCATCGTGCAGATCGGCACGTTTGTCCGCCAAGGCGACATCCTGGTGGGCAAGGTCTCGCCGAAATCGAAGACCGAACTGACGCCGGAAGAAAAGCTGTTGCACGCGATCTTCGGCCGGGCCGGCGAAGACGTGAAGAACGACTCGCTTGAAGTCCCCTCCGGCGTGGAAGGGATTGTCATCGACACGCAGAAGTTCTCGCGCCGGATGAGCTTGTCGGAAGACGAGCGCAAGAAGTTCGAGAAGGACTTGAAGGACGCGGAAGCCGAGGGGAACGCCTCGATCGCGCTGGCCTTTGGCGCGATGGTCGAGGAAATCGAAAAGGTGCTGCAACGGCACCTGACCGACGAGGACGGCAACGCCCTGGTGCGCGATCAGGAGCATAAGTACGTCGCCGAACAAGCGACGCGGTTCCGGTTGGAGAACCTGGACATCCGCAGCCCTGAGCGGAAGACCGCGATCGAGAAGATCCACAAGACGCAGTGGCCGCTGGTCGAGGAAGCGATCGACCTGCGCGACCGGAAGCTCAACAGCATGAAGCGCGGCGACGAACTGCGCAGCGGCGTGTTGCAGATGGTCAAGGTTTACGTCTCGGCGAAACGCGTGATCTCGGTCGGTGACAAAATGGCCGGCCGCCACGGTAACAAGGGCGTGATCGCGAAGATTCTGCCGCGCGAGGACATGCCGTTCCTGGCGGACGGAACTTCGCTGCAGATCATGCTCAATCCGCTGGGCGTGCCCAGCCGTATGAACGTGGGCCAGATTTTGGAAACGCACTTGGGCTGGGCCGGCGCCAAGCTCGGCTTCCAGGCGATTACTCCGGTCTTCGACGGCGCCACCGAAGGCGTTATCAACGATTGCCTGGTCGAAGCCGGTTTGCCGCGGAACGGCAAGGCGCAGTTGTACGACGGGCGCACTGGCGAGCGGATGGAACAGCACACCACGGTGGGCTACATCTACATGCTCAAGTTGCACCATCTAGTCGACGACAAGGTGCATGCCCGATCCACGGGACCGTACTCGCTCATCACCCAGCAACCGCTGGGCGGCAAAGCGCGGTTCGGCGGACAGCGCTTCGGGGAAATGGAAGTCTGGGCGCTGGAGGCCTACGGCGCCGCGTACATCTTGCAGGAGTTGCTCACGGTGAAGAGCGACGACGTGGAAGGTCGTACGAAGATCTACGAGTCGATGGTCAAGGGAGAAAACACGCTGGAAGCCGGCACGCCCGCCAGCTTCGACGTGTTGACCAACGAGATCCGAGGTTTGGGTCTCAATATGCAGTTGGAAAAACGCCGCGTCTGACGCAGTTTTGCGCCACGGTCGCCTTTCGCTCCGCGAAAGGTAGTGCTTTCGCGGAGCGAAAGCCGACTGTGGCGTCCGCGACAGCCGCTCCATGTGAATCCCTTCGACCCGCAACGAACAACATAGCCCCCTCGGCCCGCATAAGGAGCCATACTCGTGAGTACTGTCGAAAGCTCTTACGATCGGGTGAACGATTACGCCTCGGTGAAGATCAGCCTGGCCCGGCCGCACGACATTCGTAGCTGGTCCTTCGGCGAGGTGAAGAAGCCGGAAACGATCAATTACCGCACCTACCGTCCGGAAAAGGATGGCTTGTTCTGCGAGCGCATCTTTGGCCCGGAAAAGGACTGGGAATGCGCCTGCGGCAAGTATCGCGGCATGAAATATAAGGGAATGATCTGCGATCGCTGCGGCGTCAAAGTGACGCACAGCCGCGTGCGCCGTAAGCGGATGGGGCACATCGAGCTGGCCGCGCCGGTCGTGCACATCTGGTTCTTCAAGGCGATGCCGAGCCGTCTCGGTAATCTCCTCGACATGAAGACCACGAGCCTGGAAAAGGTGATCTACTTCCAGGACTACGTCGTCGTCAACCCGGGCGATACGCCGCTCAAGCCGCAGCAGTTGCTTTCGGAAGAAGAGTATCGCGCCGCGCGGGAAACTTACGGCGAAAAGTTCGAAGCCGACATGGGCGCCGAGGCCGTGCGCAAGTTGCTGACTGCGCTCGACCTGGTAACGCTCTCGCGCGACTTGCGCGAAGAGTTGCGGACGACGAATTCGAAGCAAAAACAAAAGGACTTGATCAACCGGTTGAAGATCGTCGAGTCGATCCGCGACAGCGATAATCGCCCGGAGTGGATGGTCCTGGACGTGATTCCGGTCATCCCCCCGGATTTGCGCCCGCTGGTGTTGCTCGATTCGGGTAACTTCGCCACGAGCGATTTGAACGATCTCTATCGCCGGATCATCAACCGCAACAACCGGTTGAAGAAGCTGGTCGATTTGAACGCGCCGGAAGTGATCATCCGCAACGAAAAGCGGATGCTGCAGCAATCGGTCGACGCGCTGTTCGACAACAACCGCTGCAAGCGGCCGGTGCTCGGCTCCAGCAACCGCCCGCTCAAGTCGCTGACCGACATGATCAAGGGCAAGCAAGGCCGGTTCCGCGAGAACCTGCTCGGTAAGCGGGTCGATTACTCGGCCCGGAGCGTGATTGTCGTCGGTCCGGCGCTGCGGCTGCATCAATGCGGCTTGCCGAAAAAAATCGCGCTCGAATTGTTCCAGCCGTTCATCATTCGGCGCTTGAAAGAGCTCGGCCACGCCGACACGATCAAGAGCGCCAAGAAGATGCTGGAGCGCAAAGACGACGAGGTGTGGGATATCCTCGAAGAGGTGATCCGCAACCACCCCGTGCTGTTGAATCGCGCCCCGACGCTGCATCGCATGGGCATTCAGGCCTTTGAGCCGATGCTCGTGGAAGGGAACGCGATCAAGTTGCACCCGTTGGTCTGCAAAGGCTTCAACGCCGACTTCGACGGCGACCAGATGGCGGTCCATCTGCCGCTGTCGATCGAAGCTCAAGTCGAAGCGCACACGCTGATGATGTCCACGAACAACATTTTCAGCCCGGCCAACGGCGCGCCGATTATCAGCCCGTCGCAAGATATTGTGATGGGTTGCTACTACATGACGATGTCGCTCGCCGGTCAGTCGGGCGAAGGCATGATCTTCACGTCGGTCGAAGAAGTGATGCTCGCGCACACGCTGCGCAAGGTCGATACGCACGCGCGGATCAAGGTCCGTTTGCCGGCGGATCGCAAGCTCAAGGCCGAAGGGGAAGAGACCAAGTTGGGCGCGGTGATCGAGACCACGGTGGGGCGCGTGTTGTTCAACATGATCCTGCCCGACAGCATGCCGTTCTACAACATCGCGATGCGATCGAGCGATTTGGGCAAGGTGATTTCGGACTGCTACCAGTTGCTGGGCCGGCGGGCGACGATCGACTTGCTCGACGACATGAACAAGTTCGGTTTCCGTTCCAGCACGGCCAGCGGCTTGTCGTTCGCCACGGACGACCTGATCACGCCGCTGAACAAGTCGAAGATCATTGGCGACGCCGAGAAGACGGTCATCCGCTTCCAGAAGCTGTATCAACGCGGTGTGATCACCGACGTCGAGCGCTACAACCAGGTGCTCGACGCGTGGACGCACGCCCGCGAAAAGATCACGCAGGAAATGATGGCGGAGCTGGAGCACGACGAACGGGCTCCGGGCTACGTCAACCCGATCTACCTGATGGCGCACTCTGGCGCGCGAGGCGGCGTCGAACAGATTCGCCAGTTGGCCGGTATGCGCGGTTTGATGGCCAAGCCGTCAGGCAAAATCATCGAAACGCCGATCAAGGCGAACTTCCGTGAAGGCCTCTCGGTGCTGGAGTACTTCAGCTCGACGCACGGTGCTCGTAAGGGTCTGGCTGATACCGCCCTCAAGACGGCGGACTCGGGTTACTTGACCCGAAAGTTGGCCGACGTGGCGCAGAACGTGGTAATCACGTCCTGCGATTGCGGGACCACGCAGGGCATCACCAAGGGGGTGATCTACCGCGGCGAAAAGGTCGAAGTGCGACTCGCCGACTCGATCCGCGGCCGCGTCAGCCGGCAGAACATCGTGAATCCGATTACCGACGAAGTGGTGGTTCGCGAAAGTGAATTGATCACGCCGGAAATCGCCCGACGCATCGAAGAAATGGGCCTGGAGAAGATTCAGGTGCGGAGTCCGATGACGTGCGATTCGTCGCTGGGCATCTGCCGCAGTTGCTACGGCATGGACCTTTCGACCGGCTCCATCGTGGAAGAAGGCATGGCCGTCGGCATCATTGCCGCCCAGAGCATCGGCGAACCCGGTACGCAGTTGACGATGCGTACGTTCCACATCGGCGGTACGGCTCGTCGTGACGTCGAAGAGCACGAGATCAAGGTCAAGCGCGGCGGCGTGTGCCGTTTCACGCGGCTGAAGTTCGTGACCAACGACGCTGGCCAGAACGTGGTGCTCACGCGCAACGGTGAAGTGGCCATCCTCGATCCCAAGGGGCGCGAGCTGGAGAAGTACGAAATTCCCGCGGGCGCCCATTTGAAGGTCACGGAGAATCAGGCCGTCGAGCCAGGCCTCGTGGTCTGCGAATGGGATCCGCATAGCATTCCGATTTTGGCGGAAGTCGGCGGTCGCGTTCGCTATGAAGACTTGATTGAAGGCGAAACCGTCCGCGCCGAGAAGGACGCGGGCGGCAACATGCGTCGCATGATCATGGAACACAAGGGCGAGATGCATCCACAGATCATCCTGGAAGACGAGGGCGGGAAGATCCTCGACTTCTACTATCTGCCGGAGAAGGCCCACATTGAAGTCAACGAAGGCACGACGATCACGGCCGGTACGTTGCTGGCGAAGACGCCGCGCGACGTGGCCGGCACGCAGGACATCACCGGCGGTCTGCCGCGGGTGACGGAAATCTTCGAGGCTCGCAAGCCGAAGGATCCTTCGGTCATCGCCGAGATCGACGGCACGGTCGAGTTGCTGGGTGAGAAGCGCCGCGGCAAGCGGACGATTATCGTCCGTAGCGAGAGCGGCATCGAGCGCGAGCATCTCGTGTCGCACGGCAAGCACTTGAAGGTGCATGCCAGCGATTATGTCAAAGCGGGCGAGGCCCTCGTCGACGGACCGTTGGTGCCGCACGACATCTTGCGGATCTCGGGCGAAGAAGCGGTGCAGCAGTATCTCGTGCGCGAGATTCAGAACGTCTATCGCAGTCAGCGCGTGGAAATCGACGACAAGCATATCGAGATCATCGTCGCCCAGATGCTCCGCAAGGTCCGCATCGAAAGCGTCGGCGATACCGGCTTGCTGCCGGGCAGCGTGATGGACAAGTTCGAGTTCCGCGGCTCGAATCAGAAGCTCGCCAAGTGCGTGAAGATCGCGGAGCGCGGCGACAGCGAGTTCGAAACTGGCGCGATCGTGCCGAAGGACGCGCTGGAGCAAGCGAACGCTCAGATCGAGTCGCTCGGCGGCGCCCCGGCCAAGGGGACCAAGCCGAAGATGGCGACCGCGAGCACGCAGCTCCTGGGCATTACCAAGGCCGCCGTGCAGAGCGCGAGCTTTATCTCGGCCGCGAGCTTCCAGGAAACCACGAAGGTGTTGACCGAAGCGGCGTTGGCCGGCAAGGTCGACAACTTGGTCGGTCTCAAGGAAAACGTGATTCTCGGCCACTTGGTGCCGGCCGGCACCGGCTTCCGGCTCTATCAGGAATCGGAAGTCCGCATCACGCCAATCAGTCTCGACCAACTTGCCGGCGACAAGGACAAGGTCCTCTCGCGCAGCTTCCCGCTCTTGGATGGCGAGGAAGAGAACGGCAAGAAGCCGGTGGGCCTCAAGCAAGGAGCGCCGGGCAGCTTGGATGCCCTGCTGGGCGGCGTGGGCAGCGAAGGGGCCTGAGCTTTACGCCGACGCAATTGAATGTGTTACGATCAGGGCGGCCGAGATTCGGCCGCCCTGTTTTTTTGTTGAGGGTGGTCACTTTAGCTCAATTCACTGTCGAGGGGGAATGGACGTTGGTGCTCAGCGCGATGTGGCGCTGAGTGATGCGTCCTCTCCCCCTCGCTGGCGCTTCGGGTTGGTGTGGAGGATTCAGAATGAATCGACTGTGGTCGACACCATCGAGGATTCCGCCAGAACAGACAACTCATGCTTCCGCCGTGCCGTTGCTAATATTCTCCATACTGTTCGGCGTCGCGATTGGTGCGACCACGTTCTCTTCCAAAACGCAAATCGAACACTGGCAACACGCTGTCTTCGGCTTGCCCTATGGCCAGACCGCGTTCGCGACGTACTGCGCGATGTCGCGCCGTCCGGGCAGACGGAATGCCGTGATGCTCAGTTTGGTCGCGGTGCTCATCTGGAACGCCGTGATGTTCATGTTGCTGGTTCAGGTCCAAATGAACTTGTTCTTAAGCTTTTCCCACACGATTTCATTGTATCGTTACCAATTGTTCGCGCGCACCAACACGGAGTTTCTCGCGATCGTTGTGTGGTTGATCGTCGCTACCACGTATGTCATGCGCAGCTAATGGTTCGAGCCCAAATCACGCCTGACGCTGAAGCGCGTCTTTGCGATTGTCACGTCGGCCGCCGTGATCCTGGCGCTCCGCGCAAATCACCCCGACACGAGCAATCTGGCCACAGAGTTTCGATATCATTTGCCGCACTTTCCGCTGTATTTCCTGGTCGTCGGCGCGGCGCAAGCGCGCCGATTTTCGGCCGCGTTGGGAATCGCCGCGATCATGCTCAGCGGAGCTTGTGGATTCTTAATCGCACACTCGGAGATAAGCCCCTGGACGACGGTAGTGGAGCTATCCATCTACAGCGGCACGCTGTTCTCATCCCTGATGGCGTTGCGCGTGGCGGACTTTTACGCGCGCTCCAGGCGCTGACGCTTCTGGCTCTCGTGAGAAGGTTACCCTGATCGCCGATTGAATCGCTTAACCGTGCGGATCATCAAGCAACGATTGGAGCCTGGCAGCTAGCTCGCCGGGTAAGCGCGCAGGCCAGGTTGCGTCGATCAGGCCGACGTCGATCATGTCCTGGATGTGGACTTGATCCTTGCGTCGATAGGCCGTGAGTTTCATGCGCACGAGCGATTCCAGTTCCAGCACCTGATAGACGCCGGAGCGGCGGGATTGCTCGACGTTGGGGGCGGCGGCTAAGTCTTCCTGTAGGACTTTCTCGCCGGCGAACAAAATGTGCACGGCGTCGCGGGCTTTCGCATTCGGCCCGTCGAGGAACATGTCGATGCTTTTTACGTGACGGTAGACGAACCCGGCTGCCTCAAGCGCCGCGTTCGCTAGATTTAAGTCGTCGCGCTTCAGCAAGATGTCGACAACTTGCGTGAAGCGGACTGCCGCCTCGTCGACTTCGCCGACCCAGGCGGCGACGGCATTGCCGCCGACCACCGCGTAGGGGATGCCGGCCGCCTCGAGCGCCGTGGTTGCGCGGCGCAAGCGATCGCGTACCTTTTCCACGGCCGAGAACATCCTTTCAAACGCCATTTCGCTTACGCCGTGCGTGTTCATCGGTCGCGCTGCCAGGCCGCAAAGGATCAAGTGTGTAGTTCAAGTATGGACTACACACGTGCGCTGCGTCAATGAACGGCGATGGCCGCTTGGCGCGCGGATACGACAACGTCGGCTTTCGATCCGCAACAGCACAACCTTTCGCGGAGCGAAAGGCGACTGTGAGACGTCGGCCTATGTCTGCTCAGCTGTGGCTGGGACGCCGTTGATTTGTTCCATCATCCAACGGTCCATGTCGGCGAGCATCACCGTGGAGATTTCGTGTCCACACGGTTGATATTGCCGCAGCGCCACCGACATGCCGGCGGCGTGGAACAGACGGAGATCGGCGCAGACGTCTTCTGGCGGGTACTCGGTGCTATCGCAGCCGGTGGCCAGGAAAAGGGGCACTTGCCGGGCGTGATTTAAACGGGAAAGTGGCGCCCGGGCGGTGGGAAAGCGGCCGCCGAGCGACAACACGCCGGCGAACTGCGTGGGATGCGCCATGGCCAAGCGCAGGGCCAAGGTGCCGCCGGTATCGAAGCCGGCCAGAAAGATGCGCGTGGGCGAAATGTTCAGTTGCAGGGACGCCGCCTGGATCGCATCGAACACGCGGCCTTCGGCCTGAACGTAATCCTGGTGCGTTTGCGGCCAATCGTAACCGCCTTGCTCGCCGCGGCTCGCCGTAACGCGCGACGTGCCGCGCGGCGCGATGCCGACGTAGTTCCGCAGGCTGACGTGCGGCATGATGCGCTTCAATTGCCGTTCATCACCGCCGGGGCCGTGGAGCCACACCAGCAGCGGGTAGGCGTAGTTCGCCTCGTAGTGCAGCGGCGTGAACAACGTGTGCGGAGCGCTGCCACGGACCGTTGACAAGACGCCAGACTCCGCTCCGACCTGACGCGTACGATTGGGCGTGAGGTCCAGCGAGTTCAAGGTATCAAGGCGGTTCATTCAATCTCCGTCTGGAAGTGGTGAAAGGAGCTGCCGCGTTGGGCTGCGTGCGGCGGCTCCGCGATGCCTACTCCATCGCTACGTCAACGGATCGGCGAAAGTTTGTGGGATAACTTCGACGATCGACTCCCGGTTGGCCCCGATTGATTGAGCGGCTCATTTCGTTGTGCGAACCGCGGAATTCGCCGCAGCCCGCACCGCGTGGGAATTTACAGTTGGCGACGAACCGGTGTCAACCTCTAAGGCCCTTCGCCGTGAGATTCGGATGCTAGCAGTGCTAGCAACTCCGAACTTCTGTAGCCGAGGTCTGCGACCTCGGGGAGTCGTCCACAGTCGACGTGCTCGATGTCAATCGTGCCCGCTCCACCGGCCTCGCAGAGGCCGGCTACGGCAGATGGAGCCATCGCCGACTTCGCTAGGCGCTGATTTTCTGCATCGCGGCGACGAGTTCTTTCACCGCTTCGACGCTCTTTTGGAAGTCCGCCTTTTCCTGGGCGGTGAGTTCGATCTCGACGACGCGCTCGACGCCTTCCTTGCCGAGCACGACCGGTACGCCGACGAAGTAGCCGCCGACGTTGTATTGCTTGTCGCAGTATGCGGCGCACGGAATCAATCGCTTTTTGTCGCGCACGATTGCTTCCACCATTTGCGCGACGGCCGCGGCGGGGGCGTAATACGCGCTGCCGGTCTTCAACAAGCCGACGATTTCCGCGCCACCGTTGCGCGTGCGGGTGACGATTTCATCGAGCCGCTTGGGATCGAGCAAGCGCGTGATCGGAATCCCGCCGACCGACGTGCAACTGGGCATCGGGACCATCGTGTCGCCGTGCCCGCCCATCAACAATGCGGAGACGTCTTCGACGCTCACGCCCAGTTCCATGGCCAGGAATGTGCGATATCGCGCAGTGTCGAGTACACCGGCCTGGCCGATCACGCGGTTGGTCGGGAATCCGCTCGCCTTCCAGGCCTGGGTGACCATGGCGTCGAGCGGGTTGCTGACGACGATGATGATCGCCTCGGGGCTGGTGCGCTTTACTTCAGCGGCGACGGCGCCGACGATCTTGGCGTTCGTGCCCAGCAGGTCGTCGCGGCTCATGCCCGGCTTGCGCGGGATACCAGCGGTGATGACCACGACGTCGCTTTTGGCGGCGTCGTCGTAGCTATTCGTGCCGACGATGCGGGAATCGAAGCCGACGATCGGCGAGGCCTGCATCAAATCGAGCGCCTTGCCGCGCGGCATGTCCTCGGTTTGCGGGATATCGAGCAATACGACATCCCCCAATTCGGCGGCGGCGCACCAATGCGCCGTGGTGGCGCCAACGTTTCCGGCGCCAATAATGGAAATCTTCGCGCGTCGCATGGCAATTAGTCCCTCTCGCGGATGGTACGGCGCCTCGACCTGAAAATCGCCTCAGGGCCGGCGCATGGTTTCGAGTATCGGGATTGGAGTTGGGCCGTCAAGTAGCGGACTGGTACGGGTCATCGCGCCGCTCCGCTCGACCGGTCGGCGCGGCGCGGCTAAAACATCTGCATGCCCGACGTTGAACGATTTGATCTGCGATTGCCCGCACGTGTTGTGTGCGCGCCGGGCGCGCGCGCGGAAATCGGGCCGCTGGCGCGATCGCTCGGAAGCCGTGTATTCTTGGTACATGGCTCGCGGACTTTGAAGCGGCTGGGCGTGCTTGAGGAACTTGCCGAGTTGCTCACCGCCCACGATGTGGAGGTCATCGCTTCGATTGAATCGCGCGGCGAACCGACGATTGAGGATGTCGATCGCGCGGCGGATGAGATGTTCGAGTTCGATCCTGGCCTCGGCGATGTGGTGATTGCGATTGGCGGCGGGGCGGCGATCGATCTGGGCAAGGCCGTCGCGGCGATGGCGGTTACCGGCGACGACACTTCCGTGCGCGATTATCTGGAAGGCATTGGTCGCGGGCTAGCGCTGCCGCATCCACCGTTGCCGATCTTGGCCGTTCCGACGACCGGCGGCACCGGTTCTGAAGCGACGCGCAACGCGGTCATCTCCTGCGCCGAGCCGCCGTGCAAGAAGAGTCTTCGTCATGACGGGTTATTACCGCGCGCCGTGTTGATCGATCCCGAACTTGCGATTCACGCGCCAGCGTTGGTCACCGCGCACTCGGGAATGGACGCGATCACGCAGTTGTTGGAAAGTTATCTCACGCCGCGCGCGAATGAGGTGACGCGGCAACTTTGCGTCGCAGGACTGCGGCTGGCGCTGCCGGCGCTGCCCGAGGCGTATCGCGATGGCGGTTCGATTCCTGCGCGGCTGGCGATGAGCGAAGCGGCGCTGTTGTCTGGCATCGCGTTGGCCAACTCCGGGCTGGGCATGGCGCATGGCGTGGCGGCGGCGCTGGGCGCGATGGTCAGTGCGCCGCACGGTTTGGCTTGTGCGGTGATGTTGCCCATCGCTTTACGGACGAATTTGGCGACTTGTCGCGCGTCGTTGGATGTACTTGCGCAGCAGCTTGGCATGGACGATGCTGAGCGTCTGATCGCGGAGATTGATCGCCTCGGCGAACTGCTTTCTATTCCCACGCGGCTGTCCGCGTTGGGCGTGCGGCGTGAGCAACTCGCGGAGGTCGCCGCGGCGTCGCGCGGCAACAGCATGAGCGGCAATCCGCGTACACTTTCAGACGAGGAATTGCTGCGGATCCTTGAGGACAATCTATGATCGTCGTCGCTGGACTGACGCCCGCGTTTCAGCAGATTATGATTTACGACGCTTTGCGACCCGGCGAGGTCAATCGCGCACTGGATGTGCGTTGGTGCGCTTCAGGCAAGGTGTTGAATGTGGCGATCGCACTGGCGCGACTGGGCGGGCCATTGCTGACGATCGCCCCGCTCGGCGGCCTGGCGGGGAGAACGATCGAGCGCGAGTTCGAGGAACTTGACGTGCCGGCGCGGTGGGTGTTTACCCGGGCGGCGACGCGGGTCTGCACGACCGTGATTGAACGGAACCCGCGGCGAACAACGGAATTGGTCGAGAATGCGCATGCGTTGAGCGAAGATGAATTGCACATGTACGCCGAAGCGTTCGCGCCGGCGTTGCATGGCGCGGCGTACATTGTGTTTACCGGATCGCTGCCGGCGGGAGCGCCGACGAGTTATTTCCTGGACCTCATCGATCGCGGACAGGTGCCGGGGAGTCAATTGATCCTGGATATCCGCGGCCCGGAGATGCTGGCCACGCTGCCGCGAAAGCCACTGCTGGTGAAGCCGAATCGCGAAGAGCTGGAGATGACCGTGGGGCGCAAGCTCTCTGGCGAGAGCGACGTGATTGCGGCGATGCGCGAGTGGGTCGCGAAAGGGGCGCAATGGGTGCTGGCCAGCGACGGCGCCGGGACAACATTGCTGGCTTCATCGCAAGGGGCGCATCGATTCACGCCTCGCCCGGTGGAGAAGATTGAGAATCCGATCGGGTGCGGCGACGTGCTGACAGCCGGGATCGCGTGGGGCTTGCGCGCCGGTCGCCCGATGGTGGAAGCGGTCCGGATCGGCATGGCATGCGCGGCGGAGAATCTGGTGGAGCTGCTGCCGGCGCGGATTGATGCGAAGCGGGCTCTGGAGCGCGTGGAGAAGGTCGGCGTGGAACGAATAGAAGGAGCTTGAGGTGAATCAACGAAAACGGCCGGCGCTCATTGCTTTGCGCCGGCCGATTCAAATTCTTGTTCGCTACTCGACCTAGCGGCGACCGCCGCGGCCGCCTCTTCCGCCACCGCCGCCTCCACCTCGCTGGCCGTTGGAACGGGTCGGCTTGGTTTGCGTGGGTCGTTGGATCGCGCTCGCCTTCGAGCCACGATTGCCGGAGGCTGCGCCGTTGGTGAGTTGTTTGCTTGTCGCGCCTGATTTCTGCGTGCGGACGCTTGCCCCTTGCGCGCCGGCGCGGCTTTGCAGCTGGCTGCCCAGCTGTCCCCAGCTTTGCTTCATCGCCTGGCTGGCCTGGGAAATCTGGTCGCGGTTCATTTGGCTCCAGTCGCGCGAACCGGGCTGGCCGCTTTGCTTGCTCGAACTGCCTTTCGTCGATGGAGCATTTTCGATCTGTCCATCGCCGGCGGTGTAGGTGTTCGAAGCGCCGGAGTTATTGTTGGTCACCGTGGTCGAGGCCTGGCCGTTGCCGGCGTTCGTTTCCGTGGATACGGAGTTGCCGTTGGCATTCACCGTGGTTTCACCATGATAGCTGCCGCTGCCGTCGCCCGTGGCAGTGCCACTGCCGGTGTGCGTGACGTTTCCGGTGCCATTGGTGCCGGAGCCGGTGTTGCTGCTGGCGTGTGTCCAAGACGTCGAGCCATCGGCGTTTTGCGTTGCGGTCGACGAACCACTGTGCGTGCCTTGGCCCGAGGCGCCCGTGCTGGCGGAGTATGCGCCGGTGGCTTGTGATTGCGTTTGCACGCCATTCTCGGTTTGCGTGACGGAGCCATGCGCGGCGCCGGCGGCGGTGACCGACTGCCCCTGCGGTCCAGTCACCGTGCCAGCGCCGGCTGCGCCTGCGTAAGTGGTGTCGCCGATGGTCGTCGCACCGCTGACGGCGCCGCCAGTAACTACGGCGCTTTGTCCGTTCGGGCCCGTGACGTTGGTCGTCGTCGCGTTGGGATATCGGTCGAAGCGGTACTCATTCAGTTCGTGAACGGCTCCGGCGGCGAGCAAATTGCGCGCGACCCAGCCGCCGTAGACCGGATAGGCGCCAGTCGAACCGCCACTGCTGAATGTGGTTTCTTCGCTAGCGGCCTGTGCGGCGAGCGCGGTTTCGTAGGCCGCGCGGACGGCGGCGATGGCGATCCACACATCCTCGGCTTGCACGCGATAGGCGATGCCCAATCGCGAGGTCAGGGCGAGTTGTGCGTTCAACTGCAACAAGACGTCAGGGTATTGCTTCAGATAGTCAACGCTTTCGGTCGATTGCTTGGCGGCCAAGGCGGCAACGTCTGGCGGCAGCGTGCCGTTCAATGCTTCGGCGGCCTGATGTAGCGCCAAAGGGTTCCGCGACGCGAGCAGGATTTGTTCCACTAAGGGATCTGGATACAGCGCGATGCCGGACACCAACGCCTCGAGGGCCGTCGCTGAAAGTTGCTCCGGCGCAGGCGACCTAGCCGGTTCCGCGGACCGAACGATGGCCGCCTGCATCGGGACTAACAACAACGCCGCCGCCCAACTGAATTGCTTCAACATATGCGCTCCGCTGTCTGCTAGGAATCGAGTGATTCGAAAGATGAGATTGCCTGGGGAGCAAGGCTGACGAAATATAGAACACAGGCAAGCGGGGGAAAGTCTCGGGCTTGAGCCGATTTTCTCCCTAATGGGTAGAAGAAGCACCGTGAGGGTTGAGATTGCGCCGAGAATGCGGCTTTTGACAGCCTGATTTATCGATCGCATGGATTGCGCGATCCGGTCGCGTGAAGAGGCGAACCGTGCGCGGCCTTGATGCGGCCTTTGGAGAGTCCACGTTTGTGGATGGTGCGGCCGAGGTGACAGACCTCGGCTACAGAAGGTGCGGGAGGAATAGAGGTCAACCACGAAAGACACGAAAGACACGAACAACTTCTAGAGAATCGGCCTGGATTCGTATAGAACCATGAGCCCTCAGACGTCGGCCTCAGAAGTGTTGGCAGGGGCCGTTAGTGGCCGTGGTAGGAGAAGCCCCAGCCGACGTGAGGGCCGTGACGGTAGTGCGGATAGCAGGGGTGGCAGACTGGCGCGTAGCGGATTTCCTCCACGAAGACCGGCGCGGGCGCGGCGACGTAGCTGACCGGTGTCGCTTGCATCATCGCGGGCGGCGGAGAATTCTGTAGTTGTTGAATGACGTTCGGTGAGACGCCCGCTTGCTTTAATGAGATGAGATCGCCGGCGGTGAGCGGCCGGGCGGATCCGTGCGTTTGAATGTGGCTGACAATTAGCGGTTCATCGACGCCGGCGCGTGTCATGGCGACGACGTCGGCCATAGTGACGGCGCCAGAGGCCACCGGCTGGCCGAGTTGGGCCTGGATTTGGGCGCGATTTTTGGCCTCGACTTCGTCCATGCCTGAGCCAATTGCCGCGCCGCTTAATGCGCCCACGCCGGTACCGATCGCGGCCCCCGCCAGGGTGTCCCCCACGGCGTTGCCGACGATCGCACCGGTGCCCGCACCCAGCAAGCCTCCGACCAAGGCGCCGCGGTCCGCATGATAAGGCGATGCACAGCCAATAGTTACGCTGAGCAAAGCCAGACTACAAATTGCCTTGATCGCGAACGGCCAGGGGTGAGGCATGGGTCGACGTCCTTGTCGCGTGGAGACGGAATCTGAAGCGGGGCCGGATAATCTACGACTGGCAGCGCCGAGTCAAGTTAAAGTGCGCGATCTCTCGGTGCATCCCGCGCCCGCGCCTCCCCCTTTCATCCGACCAGAACGTCCAGATTTAGTCGCCGGAAATCCTGGCAAAATCCCCTCGTTCGGCGTGTACATTGCTAGGATTGGCCGCTATATTTCATGTTGGTTGGTTCGTGTTTGCAGAAAGACGCCTGGTTTTGTATCGCCGGTCGGTTCGGTCTGTCGCACATCACCCTGTCGGACCACAGCGTCGGTCCCTTTCGATCGAGACCCGGAAAGCAGCAAGCGGGTCGAATTTGCCCTCGCACAGGAGACCTTTCGTGGGCAAGCGTTTGTATGTCGGCAATCTTAGCTACAATGTTAGCAGTGCCGATTTGGAGCAGTTGTTTTCGCAGTACGGCAGGGTGACAAGCGCCCAAGTGGTGCAAGACCGCGACACGGGACGGAGCAAGGGTTTTGGCTTCGTCGAGATGGGCGCGGACAATGAAGCCCAAGCGGCCATTGACGGCCTGCATGACCAGAAGCACGACGGTCGTCCGTTGACCGTGAACGAAGCTCGTCCGCGTGAAG
>JAWXBP010000427.1 GCA_034440135.1 Planctomycetia bacterium | reverse complement strand
GCAGTGACGCGGCGATCGTTCGCAAACGCCGAAAAGCGATGGAACGCGTCGCCGTCCTTCGTTTTTTGCTCGTCGGCTGCATCGGCGCCACCTGCCGTCGTCGCTTCTTGTTTGGCGAGCACCGTTGTTCGGGCGTCATGAACGACGGTCAGCGCTCGGAACTGGCCCGCAGTGCTGCTCGCGGTGCGCAGCGCCTCGCTCACCGTCTTCGTGAGCATAACTATCCTGTCGCCCAGCCGATTTTCGTCAAGCGTCAGCAACTCCGCATTGTAGACAATGCCGCGCTTGGTCCTATATTCGGTCGTCACGGCTTCGACCACCTGATAGCCCATTCCGGACTCCGGCTGCCGAAGGAGCGAACCTGTCTCGCCCTCGCTCAATTTGTACATAGACCCTCTGAGGGCAACGTAGCCGACCACGCTGCCATTGGCAAGGGGGTTGGTACATCAAACTGTTCCGAGCCGCCCTTCCCTCCGTCCCTTCAGACCTGGCTTTTCATATCCTCCAAGAACTCACTCCCCGGCGCCACGCCGGTTACCAGCAGCCAGTCCCGCGCGCGGGTGCAGGCCACGTAGAGCAGGTGGCGCTCGGTGTCGTACACGTCTTCGAGGTCGGCATTATCTGTCACGGACTCTATCCATGTCTGCAGCGGCAGCACGTCGTCGTCGCACGCGGCGACGACGAGCGCGCGGAATTCGAGGCCCTTGGATTGGTCCAGCCCCTACCCGTCCGACCCGTTCTTATTGCGGAAGACCAAAGAACGCATCGACCCCGCCCGCTGCTCGAACGGGAGATTGCAGGGCGACCAGCAAGGTCGCATAGTACGGGAGCCACCCTCCACGGCTGGTGTGGGCCCTCTCCCTCGCGAACAAGAAGTCTTGAAAGGAAATCTTCAGCCGCGGCGCTCGTTGCCGCGTATCGGACAACACACGTCTGAATAGCGCCTGGTGCCCACCCACCCCTTCGCAGGCGTCTCCAAGAGTCCGCACGATGCTGCGGGGCACAGGCACCGCCCGCAAAACCGTAGGATGGTGTCCCCACAGTCGTGCCCGTTGCCAACAGACAGTGGCCTCAGGAGGGAGCCCCAAAGCCGACGCCATGCCCGCAAGATCGACAGGAGCGATCGCTTCGGCGTGTTTCCAGTCGCTCTCGCTGATCAACTGCTGGGCCGCCCAATTGTTTGCCCGCTCCTCGTCCGGTCGGCGGCGAAGCTCCTTTCCTGACCGATGTCGTGGTCGATCGGCCGCGACGTTGATCACGAACGGTGAGAACAATCCACGAACCGGAGGCGAAAAGTGGTGGCCGAGTTCGTGCGCCAACACCCACACCTCTTCGTCGGGTGTCATCCCTTCGCACAACGCCACTGCCGCCTGGCCCTCACAGAGCAGATACAGCCCCTTCCACTTCAGGCCAAGGGGGCTGATTCGGTGCACTTGCACACCACTGGTTCGAGCCAGCGCGAGCAGACTCTTGAGGTGGCTCTGCGTGGCCCCGGCGTCAATCGGCAGGATCCGATTCAATCCCCTTGCCTGCTTTCATTCGCTCAAGTAGCTCCTTGGCGACCGGCTTCAAAGCCTCAAGCTCCTCTTTCGCGCTTGCGGCCGCAGCGAGGATTCGCTCGAGAGCATCCTCGATCTGCGAAATGACTTGGCCGGTGTCGGAGGCCGAGTCGAGCGAAGCCTCACCATACGCTGAACCCAGCCTCTCGCGTAGGAGGACGCCCGCGACCTGTCCGGTGGTTACGGCCAACCCGCCTTGGCGCACCTCGTCGGTCAACGAATCCAAGGACCGCGCCTCCGACTCGGTCATCGGCACTCGTCGTGTCACCACCGCACCCGCGCGTCTGGGACGCCCGCCCTCAGAAACCAGTTCCTCTCGGAGTTGCCTCTGGAGCACTGCGAGCGACGGATACCGGATCGCAGATTTTGGTGCGGCTGCACCGCCCGCCCGCACGCCGAGTGCCGATTCCAATTCGCGGTGATCTATTCGCTCGTAAGTCGGCGACGAGTCTTTGATCTTCCGGTAGGTCTTGCTTTGTTTGGCCATGACGGGTCCCCTCCCTTGTCAAAAGTCGTGATTCGGAACAGGCGGCCGTCAAACTCGACAGCGACCTCTCCTTGATTCGTCTCGCGCCCAAGCGCGTGCAGGAACTCGCGAAGTTCGGATATCAAGGCCCGGAACTCCATGGGTCGAACGTACGTGTAGACCAGAACGGGGCTCTCCCACACCAACCCGCCGTCCGGGTTCTGCCAGCCGCCCTCAGCCGGGGGCAAGATCGTGACGCCTCCCCCAATCCGAGCCAACAACTGAGCAGCAGCCAACACCCATCGCCGCTGGTCCCCGATCTCATTGCCATCGCGGTCCTTGTTCGGCACATACAGAGTCAGGGCCTGGACGGAGGTCCCGCCGTCGGCGCCGAGAAACTGCCCTACATCCATGATGTGAACACCACTTATACCACATTAAGTATATGCTTTTTATGTATTATACAGATCTAAACCTGAGGCGGTCACCACCGCCTTTAACGGCACCGCAAGAGTCGACTGACAACAACAGGGGGGCACGACAGTGCTGGACGACGAGTTGAGGAAATCTGTCATGAACCTCTACAGCCTCGGGCCTCGCCTGAGCGAGCTCGCAGCGGCGACCAACTACGCGTCGGCGGTGACGGACGCGATGCGGGTGCTTGAGAACTCAAGTGTTCATCAGACGATCAACGTGTTCAAGGAACGAGACGCGTTGATGTCCGCCTCCCTGAAGCCCCTTGCAGAGATACAGCGGGCCTCTGACTCGTTGGCGCATTCGCCGCTGATTGAGGAGATGCGGCGTGCGAGCAAGGTGCGCGCCGAACTTGAGGCTCACTTTCGCCAGCCAGATTTCGGGGAACTTCGCCAACTCGTAGCCGGGTTCCAAAACAGTCCGCTCGCAGCGTCGCTCGGCGGACCGTCTACCGACTTGCAGCGCGCGATGGAGCAGATGGCGACACCGTGGGTAGATGTTCGGGATGCAATGCGGTCCATTGGCGGGCTCGCGGAACTCCAGGGGATCAGCCTCGCGCTGGGTTCCCTGGCTGGCTTTGATGATGGTCTCGCAGCGGCCCTACGTGCCGATCTCGGCGACTGGCGCGATCCCATCTCCTGGCGTCCAGAGATCATCAACGACCTCGGCCTTCGTGCGCGGTTCTACACCGATATCGGATTCAATCACAACCTGACGGCGTTCCCGCCGGCCGCGTTTCATGAAGGCTTGGTTGTCACCGGCGTGCGTGGCCGGCGGCCGCCGCTGGTAGCGCTCTATGGCACGCCAGTGCCGCTGTTAGACAATGAAAAGCAGGAAACTGAATTCGAGCGCACGGCTACCGCCTACGACTGGCTGCATCGCCTGGAATCTCAACTGCGCGGGTTCATCGATGGCCAGATGACGGGAGCGTTCGGCGCCAACTGGCCGAAGCACCAGCTGCCGAATGGCATGCATGAGCAGTGGAAGGAGAAGGAGCGAAAGGCGCAGGCGACCGGCGCGCCGGAACGGCCGCTCATCGCCTACGCCGACTTCACCGACTATACGCTGGTGATCTGCCGCGTCGACAATTGGCGCAAGGTCTTCGCGGCATTCTTTGGCCGGCCGGAGAGCGTCAGAGAGTCATTCCAGCGCCTGTATCCGATTCGCGTCGATACGATGCACGCACGCCACATCACTCAGGACGATGAGCTTCTGCTTTACGTTGAGGCACACCGACTGATGAGGATGATCCGGGGGCAGTAGCCGACACGACACGTACCGGCGCTGTATCACCGACGAGTGCACAGCGACAATTAGATCTGCCGGG
>JAWXBP010000426.1 GCA_034440135.1 Planctomycetia bacterium | reverse complement strand
TTTGAGCGACGACGCTTCGGTTCCAATCGTCGAACGCCTGAGCTTCAACTCTGACAACAGCACCACAGCGCGCCGCCAATTGACTTGTGGCAGGGTCGATATATTCACGAGACAACTCATGCAAATCGCAAGATCCTTAGCGTTCTCCGCCATATTTGCCGCTCTGCCGGCGCAACTGGCACGCGCCGATGAACCTGCCGCGGGTAGTCGCGCATGGATCAAGCTTTTCGATGGAAAAAGCCTCGACGGCTGGTACACGTACTTGCACGGTATCGGAAGAAACAAGGACCCACAGCGTGTGTTCCAAGTCGAGGGTGGCGCGATCCACGTGTATAAGGATCATGCCGCCGGGAGTAAGGCGCCCAAAGGTTACGTTGCCAGCGACGTGGAGTATGCGAACTACCACTTGCGCTTTCAATACAAATGGGGCGACAAGCGGTTTGCTCCGCGGAACGACAAACCACGCGATGCCGGTTTGCTGTTTCACGTCGTCGGTCCCGATCGCGTCTGGCCGCGATCGGTCGAATGCCAGGTGCAGGAGCAGGACACGGGCGATTGCTTTACCGTGATGGGTACGCAGATCGAGACAACCGTTGCCCCCGATTCGATAAAATCCGCCGATCCGCGGTATCTCGAGGCTAGCGCAGGTGGCGTGCCCTGCACGCGCGGCGGACCAAAGACGGTACGAACCATTAAGGGCGGAACGCATGAGAACGACGGATGGAACACCGTCGAGGTAATCGTCCGGAGCGGCGAGGGCGCCGTGCATATCGTCAATGGGAAAATCAATTTCCGCTCAACGAACTTGCGGCAACTTGGCGCCGACGGAAAGAGCTGGCAGCCGCTAACGCACGGCCGTATTGCCCTGCAGGCCGAGTTTGCCGAGGTCTACTATCGCAATATCGAGATTCGGCCGATTGAAGATAGGCCCTTGCAAGCGGCCATCGTTCCGCCCGCGGTGCATGTGCCCGCAGGCTTCGAGGTGACGCAAGTAGCTGGCCCGCCGCAGGTCGAGTATCCCACATTGGCGTGTTTGGACGACCAAGGGCGACTTTACGTCAGCGAAGGCGCGGCCGTGAACGATCCGTACGACGTGTTGACCAAGACACTTCCACGCTCGATCCGCCGATTGGAAGACACCAACGGAGATGGCGTCTACGACCGCAGCACCGTGTTTGCCGACAAGATGACGTTTCCCTATGGCGGCGTCTGGCACGATGGCGCCCTGTATGTTGCCTCCGATCCCACTCTGTGGCGGCTGGAAGACACCGACGGCGACGGAATCGCCGACAAGCGCGACGCGGTCATTTCGGGCTTTGGGTCCGAAGGCCATAGCTCGTGCATGAAGGGCGCCTACCTTGCGCCGGACGGATGGTTGTATTTTTGTGGCGGCAACGAAGGCGGCGGCTACGACCTCAAGGGCGCCGACGGCAAGTCGCTCAAGGATACTCGCACCGCGCCGTGCGTCTTCCGCATCCGGCCCGATGGTCGCGATCTGGAGGTGGTCGCCAACGGCGCGGCCGGCGTCTACGACCTTTGCTTCGACACAAGCGGAGACATTTTTGGAATCGTCACGATCCTGAAGTATCCGCGGGGCGATGGGCTGATGCACTGGACCTACGGCGGATCGTACGAAACCAGTCGCCCGAGATCGCGTTACGCCCGCTTCACCGGCGACCGACTACCTCCGCTTAAGGAATGGCCACAAACATCGCCTTCGGGCGCCATGCGCTACGAAAGCGGCGCATTTGGCGAGGAGTATCGCGGAAACATCTTCACGGCGCACTTCAACACGCATGTGGTGACGCGCAACGCGATCACCCGCGACGGCGGCGCGTGGAAAGTGACGCAAGAGGAAACATTCGTTCGCAGCGAGAGCACGAATTGCCGTTTCACCGACGTCTTGGAAGATGCCGACGGCAGCCTGCTGGTCGTCAACACCGGCGGCTGGTTCCGCATCGGCTGTCCCACGTCGCAAGTTGCCGAAGGGCCGTTGACCGGGGCCATCTACCGAGTTCGCAAGGTGGGCCAGCATCGCCAAGACGATCCGCGAGGTGCAAACATCGCTTGGAAGGACGCCAGCAACGACGCGCTTGTCGCGCTCCTTGGAGATGCGCGGTTCACGGTTCGCGATAAGGCGATTTCCGAGTTGGCGCGACGAGGTAAAGCCGCGACGCCGGCACTGCGCCAAGCGTTGCAAGACAAGTCGCCCGACGTGCGGCCCAACGCGGTTTGGGCATTGACGCGGATCGACGACGTCGCCGCCCGCGCGGCCGTTCGCGAAGCATTCGGGGATTCGGACTCGAACGTTTCGCTGGCAGCGTTGCACGGCGCCGGCTTGTGGCGCGACGCCGATGCGTCGGACCGCATGCTCGCGCTTTTGAAATCCGACCAGCCGGCAGTCCGTCGAAACGCCGCGACTGGACTAGGCCGATTGGAGAACGCTTCCGCGGCGCCGGCGTTGCTCGACGCCCTCTCCACGCGCCCGGATCGAATCGTCGAACACGCCATCATCTATGCGCTCATCGAGATCGACTCCCCCATAGCGACGCGAGCGGGGCTGAAGCACGCCGATCACAACGTCGCGCGCGGCGCACTGATTGCGCTCGACCAGATGCCGCATGGTGATCTGACACAAATCGATGTTGAGCCGTTGCTCACCCGCGACGATGCGGCGCTGCAAAACGCGGCGATCGACGTGTGCGCCCGCCACAAAGGATGGTCCAAGGGAGTCGTCAACCTGCTCGCCCGCTGGCTGGGAGATTCGCAGCTTTCTACTGACCGGCGTGCGTCACTCGCCGTCTCTCTGCGGAGCTTTCGCGGTGACCGAAACGTGCAACAATTGATTGGCGCTTCGTTGGCAAGTGCCAAAACAAGCGACGGCACGCGCCGCCTGCTTTTGGATACGGTCGCCGGAAGTGCCTTTTCAAAGGTTCCGTCAGCGTGGAACGAGCCGCTGCTAGGTTGCCTTCAATCCAGCGACGATAAGCTAGCGCGACGTGCCGTGGCTTCGATCGCCGCCAACCAGTGGCGCGCGTTCGACGCCCCGTTGCAATCGCTGGCACTCGACGCCAGTCGAGCCATGCCGGTTCGCCTTGCTGCGGCCACGTTCGTCGCGACAAACCGGAGTGCGCCGGACGATCGAGTGCTCGATCTGTTGGTCGCGCAATGTACCGCGGCCGAAACCGATCCCGTCACTCGACTCATGGCGGCACGCGTCCTCGGCGATGCACAACTCACTCCAGCCCAGTTGGAGCGGATGGCGCCGCGACTGGCCGCGGCTGGTCCGTTGGAGCTACCGGGGCTGTTGCGGCGCTACGAAGACGTCGAGCAGCCCGTCGCGGGCGAGGAGCTCTGTTCCGCGTTGCTCAAATCGCCCGGAATCGACAGCCTGTCGACCATCCGGCTCGAGCGGCTGCTGCGGCGCTATCCTCAGACGATACAGGACCGGGCCGCGTCGTTGCTCAACGCGCACGGCCACGACTCGCAGGCAATGGCCGCGCGACTCGATGAGTTGAAGCTGACCTTGGAGGGAGGCGACGCCGCGCGCGGGCGCGAAGTGTTTCAAGGCAAGGCCGCCTGTTCGCAATGCCATCGGGTGGAAAAACGCGGCAACACGGTCGGCCCCGACCTTTCGCAGATTGGCGAGACACGCACGCGCCGCGAGCTCTTGGAAGCCGTAGCCTTTCCCAGCGCGACGTTCGCACGCGGCTACGAACCTGTGACCCTCGTCACTTCGGCTGGGCTGGCGATGTCGGGGATCATCCGCCGCGAAACCGCGGACGATGTCTATCTGATGACCGCCGACCGCTCGGAGGCGCCGATTCGTCGCGATGAGATCGAGGAAATTGAACCCAGTCGCGTGTCTATCATGCCGCAGGGTCTCGATCGAACCATGACGCCCGACGAGCTGCGCGATCTATTGGCCTTTCTGACATCGCTCAAGGCCGGGCAGTAAAATCTACTTCCCTACGTATACGTCGGCCCATTTCAGACCACGCAGACAGTGCGTCTACGGCCGATTGTAGCGGTCAACGCGGTTGATCGACGCTCCACGATTGCTTCGGTCCACGAAGATTGCCCAGTGTTCGGAACCCATCGCAATTGGGCCGCGTAGTGCTAGTTAGCATCGATCGAGACGCAGCTTCCTTGTCGCCTATCTCCCTCCGCATATCGCGGAATTGAATTCGCAATCTTGCAAGCAATCTGAGCCCCACAGCAGCAGAGGTCTCATGCGCTACATCCCCGATTGGTTCATCGGCGGCGACTCGCGTCGCCGCAATGAAGAGCAACCATCCACGGCCCGACAGCGCCATCGAACGCTCAGCATCGAGCGACTCGAAACCCGCGCTCTGATGACCGCGTCGGTTACGCCGGTCTACGCGGTGACCAACGCCTGGAATTCCGGATTTCAGGCCGATCTGCGGCTCGAAAGCCACCAGGCCGCGAGCATCTCGGCCTGGCGACTCGAATTCGACATGGCCGCCAACATCACATCGATCTGGAACGCCAAAGTCGTCAGCCACACGGGCAATCACTACACGGTCGTGGGTGAGACTTGGGACAGCACGTTGCCCGCGAATGGCTCGGTCGATTTCGGCTTCGTGGCCTCGGGTGCGGCCTCGGCGAAACCGACCAACTA
>JAWXBP010000425.1 GCA_034440135.1 Planctomycetia bacterium | reverse complement strand
CGGTCACGAATCCGCGGAAGGGAACATGAGCACTACACTTTTCGACCGACCATCGGTAACCCGCCAAGCGCTGCACTCTTCGAGCGCCGTTTACACGTGCAGGAGTTTACAGAAGACCTGGCGCTCGGCGACTTGGATGGCGACGGCGACTTGGATGCGCTGGTCGCGGCGCGCCGCTTCTTTGGCTCGTCGCTGTACTTGCTCCGAAACTACGATGCTGTCGTCAATCTGGGCGTCACAGTCACGGATGATCGGACAAGCGCCGCGATTGGCAAAATCGGCGTTTACCAGGTTGTCGTCACGAATGCCGGGCCGGACCCGGCCGAGGACGCTCAGCTGATGGCCGGGTTTGCTCCAGCGTTACAGGAACTTGCCTGGACGGCGGAGGGCACGCCTGGGACGGTGTTCGTCAGTTCGGGCTTCGGAGAAATTCACGAGACGGTCATCGTACCTGTCGGCGGCGCGATTACGTACACCATTTCGGGCCGTCTCACCGCGGCGCCGTTGGAGAGCTCATTACAGGCCCTCGTCCGCGTCAATGTACCGGCCAGCGATCCCCTGCGCTGGGTTGACGCGGGGCCGTCGGACAATGTGAGTTCCGACAGCGACATCGTCATTTCGCCCCTTGCGACCCAACGAGCAGGCCGATTCTCGGACTCGGGCCTGCGACTC
This sequence comes from Planctomycetia bacterium, assembly GCA_034440135.1. NCBI lineage: Bacteria > Pseudomonadati > Planctomycetota > Planctomycetia > Planctomycetia bacterium. The sequence goes on along the minus strand of JAWXBP010000425.1, from coordinate 10,232 downwards.
GGCAACGAAGTGAGCATTGATGTCGCGCCCGGCGACATCGACAACGATGGCGACACGGACCTTCTGGTCGCCACTCTTGGGCCGCGCGGCGTGATCGCGTATCGCAATGATCGCGGAGCGTTCACGGTTGCCTGGGAAAACCTGGGCCTCCCGGGAACCACCGCCGCAAAGCTGGCCGATTTGGACGGCGACGACGATCTGGATGCTGTGTTTGCCGCCTCGGCCGGAAGCACTTCCGTATGGTGGAATGACGGAAACGGCGGGTTCGAAGAAAGCGGACAGCGATTCCCTCTTACGGACAACATCGCCTTGGCTCTGGCCGACTTCGATCGTGACGGCGACCTCGACGCATTGCTGGGACAAGGGTCGGGCTTGCCGAGCGGACTTTGGTTCAATGACGGTCAGGGCCAATTCGCGGACAGTGGCATGCGATTGCCGATTGGCGAGGCCACGCGCATCCTGACACATGACTTTGACACCGACGGGGACGTCGATTTCGTCACCGATGTCCCTACCACCGGAGATCCCTCCGGCTATTGGTCCAACGAAGGCGCGAGCGGTTTCTCGTTCAAGCCGCTGCCTGGCGTGGCTGGCTATTGGAGAATCGAAGCCATCGCCGACATCGACAACAATGGCATGGTCGATGTCGTGGCCGTCGGAGGATCCGCGGTGAACGTCTACCGTAACACTCCTGGCGGCTGGTCTATTTCCCAGCAGCTCTTTCTCAAAGAAAGCATTGGGCGTGTCGAGTTCGGAGACTTCGATGGCGATAGCGATCTCGATATGTACTTCGCCAACGGCGGCGCCAACGTCGGCCTTCCGGACCGCATTTTGCGAAACAACGGCGGGATGTTCGTCGACTCCGGCCAGACGCTCAGTACCGCGGCCAGTCGCGACGTCGCACTTGCCGATTTTGACCAGGACGGCGACCTCGACGCATTTGTCGCCAACGGCCGTTTCAGCGGCGGCCAACCGGATGAGCTGTGGCTCAACGGCCCGGTTCCCGGCGATACGTACCCCTTTGACGGGGTGGTCGACCTTACCGACCTGAATCGCGTCCGCAACAACTTCGGCGCTACAAGCACCAATGCCGAGGGCGACGCGAACGCCGACGGAATTGTCAATCTCGCCGACCTGAATCTGGTACGCAACCACTTTGGCGGAGCGAACTCCAGCGAGTTGATTGCGCCCGTCGGCGCACGTATTGCAGAAACACGCCGCCCCGCTGTCCGCACGACCCATCGCTCCACCGACCTCCTCTTCTCGCAATGGGGAAGCGAGGGGACGGCCAACCACTTCTTGACCCCTTCACTGGCTCGATCGCGCCGGCGCAAATAAGTGCAACCTTCAATTTGCGATTGATCACTTACCAAAAGACGGCCGATTGCCATGCAACATACTTCGCCCAGCATTCGCGTCTCCCGCACAGCGCGGCTCGAGCCTCTTGAGGATGGTAACGTAGAAGGCAGGTCGGCCGACTTTCGACGATAGCCCAAAAGAGTTATCGCGCGCTCGCGCTCATTGTTATCCTACCGGTCGACAGTTTGCGGCCGCGGAAGATGCGCTCTCCAGTTAACAGTCGGGGCTCTCCCTTGTGAACCGAGCTCGCTCAGGTTCGTTGGCGGTCGTTTTCGTCGGGAGGGGGCGGAAAACGGCTCGAACTCAGTATCCTATTGACGTCGAACGACTTATCTTTTGCGTTCCCTCTCGCATTGTCATGAGGAGAATTCCGCACGGAGGACCATTTGATAGTTTCGCCGTGAAGTCGCACCATTGCTTGACTTGACGGGCGCCACAAAGCATGATGTGGAAAAACTCTCAATGAACACCGGTGTTTCAATGAAACTGTTCCTTTCCGTTTGTCTGATTCTGGCGGTTACCACTCCTGTTTACGCCGACCTGGGGTGGAACCACGCAACGGCGACGATGTCACATAGTCGTTCGCAATTCGGCGCCGCGGCGGCCGGCACTAAGGCGATTTTCGTTGGCGGTACGATTGACCCAGTCGGCGCACGCACAGCGGACATTTTTGATAGCACGACCGGCACCTGGTCGACACAGACCTTTGCCGAACCGGTAATCGGTGGAGTCGGCATGGGCTGGGGTACGAAAGCGCTCTTCCCGTCCTACAACGGAAAGGTGCATATCTATGATAGCGCGGCCGACAGTTGGTCGATGGACCAGTTGCCCTCTGGGCAAGGACGCGTGGCCATGGCGGTGGCGGCGACCAACGGCAAGATCTTCTTCGCGGGCGGCTATGAGAATAGTCGCGACTATGATTACGTTGATGTCTACGACGTTGAATCCGGCAAATGGACCTTAGATCAACTTTCGCTGAGCCGCTTCGGGGCCGCTGGTGCAGCGGCAGGAAATAGATTTGTCGCCGCCGGTGGAAGCTTTTGGAGCAACGGATTCTTGACGAACCGAGTCGACATCTACGACACCGAGTCCAACACGTGGTCGATCAGTGGTCTTTCGACGACGGCGACACTGACGGCTGCAACGGGCGTGGGCGACAAGGCCTATATCGCCGGTGGTTATGATTACGACGTCTTCCGCGACGACGTCGATATCTATGACGCCGCAACCGGGATTTGGTCTCATTCGAACTTGTCGGAGGGTCGCCAACAGATTGGCGCGACCTCAATTGGCAAATACGCACTCTTTGCCGGCGGCTGGCGGACGCCGTTTGGAGAACCGGTTGAGGTGGTCGACACGATTGACGTACTCGACACGCAAACCCAGTTGTGGAGTCTCGAACAGCTCAGCGTGCCGCGCTACGACTTAGAGTCGGTGACGGTCGGCAATTACGTGCTTTTCGCCGGCGGGTCGTTGGATGGAGTGTCGGACGGCTCGAACCTGGTAGACATCTTCTACGTGCCGGAACCGTCGTCCGCGCTGCTGGGAATGATTGTAGTCGCCGGCGCGATCAGCATCGGATACGTTCGTCGTGGCGCACTAGAGCCGCGCGCGTTTCGACATGCAGGAACACCAGCAGAAAAGCATCCCGAAGCCCCTTCGGCGTCACGATCCGTTTCGATACGAAGTCGCACTGCCAGAGCGTAGCTGCGTGGATCTTGATGAACTCATCCCACGTGCCATGTCCGCGTTGCGGCCCGGGATCGTAGCGGTTCTCCTTAAGGATGTTCTTGACCGTGTTCCGAGAGACGGCGCGGATGTTCAGTTTTCGCAGCTCGCCGAGGATGCGGGTGTAGCCCCAGTTATTGGCCTTCGCGAGCTTGAGAATCAGCTTGCGGGTTGTGCCTTAATTCGTCCTCCATTCGGAACGGTTGGTTGAAATTCGGTGAATTGCTAATCATACTGTAGAGGCGTCGAATCTCAACAGCACAACGCGTCTTGCCGGCAAATGGAATTGACACGTCAATTATCATGCCCGTCGGAACGTTCAATTGGAGGCCGTGATGGAACTGCACATTTTCCAAGCTAGTGGGCGCGTTGCCGGTTGTACGTCGTTTTTCGTTTGCCGCCGTGTTGCGCTAAGATTGTCGCATTTGTTCCTGAGGTCGATGCTTTGCGTGGCTTCGCTTGCGACCAGCCACAGTGGTGCGCTCGCACTTGAACCTGGAGACATTTTTGTCGTAACGCAGGCAGCCGGAAACGTCTACCGCGTTGATCCCCAAACCGGCAACAGGAGTCTCCTTTCCTCGGGAGGTGACCTTCAAAACCCGTCACATGTCTTGTTCGACGAACAAGGACGACTATTGACGGCGGAGCGAAGCTTCGGAGGGATCGTCCGTGTACATCCAGTGACCGGCGCGCAGGATGTAGTGGCCTCCGGCGGCATCCTAGGCACGCCAGTCGCATTAGATTTTGACCTCTCTGGCGACTTAGTTGTGGCCACACGGGAGGAGACGCTTGTGCATGTCGATTTGGCATCGTCGACTCAGTCCCTCATTACGAACGTGTTTGACATGTTCAGCATGCAGGATGTCGATGTTGATGCATCTGGTAACTATGTCGTATTAGACTTTGGCAGTTTCGGATCTCCTAATGGACGCATTATCAAGGTCGACGCTGATACCTTGCAACAGACCACGATTGCGTCTGGCGGAATGCTTTTTAACCCGGCAGACCTTCTCATTGACTCAAGCGGCAACTTTATCGTTTCCAATCGCGGTGGAGGAAGTGGAACGCAGATTTTGCGGATCGACGCGACGACAGGCGATCAGTTTCTGCTTGCGGATCTGACATCCGAAGGGTTTATCGCGTTTGAGAACGAAAGCACGATCATCTACGCGGACTTCAACAGCGATTCGCTTTCCCGAGTGAACCTCGCCACGGGAGCTAGCACGGTTTTTTCGACGGGAAGCTTCGAACATAATGCAACAGGAGTCATTGTGTTTCGGCCTGTTCCTGAGCCAACCTCCGCGGCGCTCGTGGCTATTTGTGCTGTCTTCGTGACGGTTTTCAATTGGCGGACGGTGCTTTGTCGGCCGGACCGAAAAGTGATTTCGATTGGGAAAGCGCTTGCGAACTGATCGTGTTCTTATCTCAGTAAGAAGTCCGTGAAAACTGGTGGTCGCACAGGGGTATTTATCACTCCGCCTTTAGGTAGGCGATGTATCGCGCCGGCTCCTACTGCGTGGCAGCCGTCAGAATCAGCAAAAGCGATCGGTAGATGTTCCGCATTCGCGAAATCTCGGCAACTTGGCCAGCGAACATGGGTTAGCGCCATTTTTGCACACCGGTCGGTCGGTGTTTCGCCAAGAATACGATGCGATTTCAACCCGCGACGGCGTAGCGACGCCGGATTTTAGAGAGCGCTCTCGCGCTCTCAGATGCGCTCTCTAAAGCGCTCTCTGATTCTCTGTTTGTGTTAACCCGTGCCCAGATTCTTCCGTAAAGCGTTGGGACCGATTCGTCGACCGAAACGGACTCGAAATCGCTAAACGATTACAGATTCAGCGGTTGTGAGTTTTGGGCCGCAGAGAATTAGTTCGAAGAGGGTTGTGCACGGGGAGTTCCATTTTACCGCGGAATTGGGCCGACCCGCTGGTTAACAACGGGTTCTGAGAGTCTGGTTAACAGCCTTTCCGCAGGTAATGCGTTGGCCGGGGGCATCTCCCCGAAGCCGAGAGCGCGGCCGTCGGAGGGGTGCCTGGCGCCGATCGCCCCCCGCCGCCGGTATTCTCCGAGAACTCTCGCGCTCTCTGTGCTGCGCTGACGAACTGGTTAACGCCCGGGAGCGGAGTTCGGCCCGTTGTGACAGGAGGTTCCCGTGCCAGACGCTCGTTCAATGAACTCTGTGCAGTGTTTTTTGTTGCACGTTCCGTTGAGGCTAACTAGCCTTGCAACAAAGCTGATCCCAATACGTTCACTTGCAAACTAAGGGCGGTCACATGCCGTCATTCGTCGACAACAGCTCAAACAGTTTATCGCACAACGTAGCCCGATACGCTTTGACGCTGATGGTGATGTTTCAAGCGGCCGGCGCCAGCGCGGCAAAACCCTTTTTCACTGGGTTGGGGATGCTTCGGCCAGATTCGATCAATTCTGGGGCCGTCGGTGTTTCGGCGGATGGTTCCGTCGTTGTAGGCTTCGCGAGTACTACAAGCAGCGAACAAGCGTTTCGATGGACGCTCAGCGAAGGCATGCAGGGGCTTGGGTTTTTCCCAGGTGCCGATTCCAGTTACGCGAACAAGGTATCAGACAACGGAACCATCGTAGGCGCCGGAATCAGCGCAAACGGGCTTCAAGGGTTTATTTGGACACCTGAATACGGATTTGAAGGGATCGGATTCGTACCTGGAGTCGATACCGCCAGCTACGCCTATACCATTTCCGGCGACGGCAATACCGTGGTTGGAAACGCGCTCAACAGCGACTTCAAGTACGAAGCAATTCGGTGGACCAAGGAAGAAGGTATCGTGTTAATGGGAGACTTGCCTGGTGGCGAATTCGGCAGCGGGGCGGTTGGCGTTTCACAAGATGGATCGGTTGCATTAGGCTATGGGACTTCAAGTGAAGGACTCCAGATGGCTATTTGGGCACCCGACCAGGGGCTAGTTGGCCTTGGAGACGCGCCGCCGTCGGATCTATTCGGCAACGTGCCTACGGACTTATCCGCGGACGGGACAACTGCGGTTGGCTATGCCCCATTTAGCGGAGCATTTGGCACGTACTTAAAGGCCATTCGCTGGACGCACGAAGCCGGCTTTTTGGACTTAGGTCAGCTCCCGGAGGGATATGAGAATGTCGCTTGGTCAGTTTCAGGTGGATGGTTCTGTAATTGTTGGCGATCAAAGTTTTCCCCGGGCACTGTACACTTCGGCGTTTCTGTGGACAGAGCGACAAGGTATCCAGCCGCTCCAAGAACTCTTGGAAACCCGCTGGTCGCTGGCGGACAGCCTTTCTGGGTGGACACTAACACATGCGGCCGACGTTTCAACCGACGGTAGGTTTGTTGTGGGGCAAGGAATTAACCCGCAGGGGAATGCCGAAGCATGGATCGCCAGGGTTCCGGAGCCCTCCACAATTCCTCTCGCAATGATTGCAACCGCACTGGTTGTTGCGTCTGGTCTAGTTCGAAGCAAACGATTGTCATAGAGCCGCCCACGAAGCTTGCCGCCCCTCGGCGAGGTCATCGAGTGAAATCGAATGTCCTACCGTTCAAAGCGCACGCACGACGAGCTAGCCGTCAGATCTCGAATTGGTCTTTCCATAGCCAAAGACCAGGACAGCGAGCGTCGCCAAGACGAAGGCAGACGGTTCGGGAACCGGGCTCGATTGCACCGAACCGAAATTGTTTCGGACACGGTTCAGATCCTCGATGTCCACAGCATCATCGTAGTTCGTGTCACCGGCAACTCCTTCGTGCGACGAGCCGAAGTTATTTCGGACCAGATTTAGATCGACTACATTCACAACGCCGTCTGCGTTCGCATCGCCGTCGAGAATCATCGCTAGGGTCGTTCTGGACTCACCGTAAAATACGCGTAACGGGGGGAGTCCCGCCGCCGGAATCGTGCCGGTCCAGCGCAGCGCAGCGAACTCGCCTTCGCTTCCCTCGTGCGTTAATAAAGTAAACGCATCGCCGTATTCGGGATAAACCCCCGCCGCGAACACCACATCGAGTATACCGTCAAGCGATGCGCCTCCCCGAATCGTCAGGCGATCATATTCTCCCACGGATGGAGAACTCGATATCTCCATGTGTAAAGTGCCAGTCGCCTCTTGATTTACGTCACCGATGATAGTCAGCGTTCCAACAGAGGCGAACTTCCCCGGATGGAGCGCGCCCGAGTTGACAAAGATCCCATCAGCGGCGTCTAGCGTTCCATCCCCGACCACAGTACCGAACATTTGGTTCTCAAGCCGTGCACCCTGAGTGAGACGGACAATGGATTCGACCACGACGCCTCCGCGATTGAAAAAATCGCCACCTCCGTTTCCGCTAAGTTCTAACACTCCCCCATCGTTTGCCCTCAGTATCCCGCCGGCCTGATTTTGGAGCCCAATCGCCGATGGATCGAGAATCAAGGACTTACCGGCGACATTCGCGTGAAAGAAGCCGCCTCCCTGATTAATGATCTCCAGCTGGTTCATGCCGAATTGGCCGTAACCTTCCACACGGTGGCCGGCCTGTGCGAAACTCGATCCGTCCACGGTCGCCGCATCCGAGCCAAGACGGATGACTCCGCCTGCCGTAAACCCGGCACCGTCAGGAAAATGAAGCTTTGCCGTCTCGCCCTCAGCGCCCACTCGAATTTCCCGATGGTTTCCAACCGTTCCCTGCACTTCTAGCGCCGAGTGATTTAGGACCGTGACGAGCCCATGAACGTTGACGTCCTGAAGGATGGAGCTTTCACCTTGCACGATGATCCGAGCGCCTTCCACCGCCGCCAGAATTCCGCTATCCACATATGCATCCCGCATGATTACGGTCGAGTCATTCTCTGCCATGATGACACCCGTGCCATTTCGAAATGCGCCGCCGGCCGTGCCGTCAAGCCACAGTTCGCCGCCGTTCGTTGCATTCATAATGCCGCTGTTGTACAGCTCATATGAGCGACTCGGCTTGACGACGAGCGACTTGCCTGCGACGTCGGCACTAATTATGGCCGCATTGCGGATCCCCAGCTCACCTCGCCCCAGTTGACCAAAGCCGTGAATCAAGTGGTCGTAATGATTCAGCAGCTCGCCGGTCACGTACGCTTCGTCGTTAGTCAAAGTCAGAGTGCCGCCGCCACTCAGGTCCGCTCCTCGAAGCAGCCGAAGTTCTCCCGGGCTATCCACCGAGCCCACAACAATCTCTCCTCGACTCTTGATCACGCCCCCGATGTCCTGCCCGGTGACTGTCAGCTTGTAACCATCACGGATGTCAAGCCTGTCCCCCGAGCTCATGGATAGGTCACGGATCGAGGCGTTCATGTCAAGCCTGACTGACACCGACGCGTCGAAGTTGCCTCCATCAATGAGCACGTGATAAAGATCTTCGGCATTGTTGGGAACGATACCATTGGACCAATTCGACGCATGGCTCCAATCGCCATCTTGCGTGGACGACCAAGTTGAATTGACGATGGCGGCCTGCGACTGCATTACCGTAGTAACGAGGAAGCAGGCGATGACCACGTTAGTTTGCAGAGCTCGACTCATTCGTTTTCCGAGACATAACGGAGTGGGGACAACCGGGCTTCGTGGACTTGGCCCATTCAGTAAATGCTGTACCAATGCTAAACGAACCGTTGGCGCCGGCCAAGTCTCAGTCGGTTCCGCCCTTAGGCCGTGCCCGAAGCCTAGCCGGAAAGGGCGTCTTGGAGCGGAGCAATTTCTGCTTTTTTGCCGCCGGAATTGCGCCGATCCGCTGGTTGGCGGCGGGGTGCCGCTTACACTTGCCAGCGTCATCCCATCGCGACAACGCTGCGCACACTGATTGGTAGCATGCTGTTGCTTCTTGCTCGGCTATGGGCGTGTACGCCGTGCAGTTGCCGTTTTCATCAATCGTCGGAATCGTTGAGAACCGCCAAATAGCCGCGGCCGCCCGTCCAAATTGCCACGACGGTTTATCATCCCGGCCGATGCTTTTCCAGAGTTTCGATTAAGTGAAGGATTTCCGCGGCGACCGTGTAATCAAATTCCGCGTGGTCGGCCAGAGTAACGTCTCGGCTACCGGAAGCGATGGCTTGTAGAACATGGAAGTAGGCAAGTTCAACGGGTGTTTTGGCCTTGGCGATAAGTTGTTTCAGTAAGTTCACTGTAGCTTGTCCGTCACCGACAAGCAGGGACTGCGCTACATGCGCGCAAAGGCGGCCCTGAGGCAAATGATTCTCGCCGCCGTCGCGGCGGTATGCCAAATAGCAATCAATAGCGTTGTTCCTTGCCTCCGTAGCGGCCTGCGCGATACCGGCATCCGCTTCGATATCCGCGAGAATGGCCCAGGCCATCCACGCAGCAGCAGAGTGGCCAAATTGCTCAAGGCATTTGAGCGCATCGTGTATTTCCTGTCGCGCGTCGTCGTATCGGCGGAGCTTGCGTAGAGTACATGCGAGATTGGATCGTTGGCGGCCCTCTTCAATCTTGTTCTGAAGGGACGCATGAATGTCGGCAGCTTGACGGATTAGTGACGCTCCTTGTTCCGGACGAGATAATTCGTCGCTGTACAGAGTCCCTAATTGCGCCAGCGAGCGTGCCTCCCCGTCGCAATTACCCGTCCTAGTGCAAATTGCGAGAGCTTGGCGAAACGCATCTTCCGCGGTCTCCGCATGCCCCATCTCCTGGTATATCATGCCAATCTCATGCCAGCCAATTGCGACATTGCCCGGTTCGTTGAATCGAGTGAACAGTTCGCGCGCCTCAATTTGCGCTGCAAGGGCCTCGGGATAGCGACACTGTTCAAAGCGGACTATTCCAAGCTGGCCCTTGCTCACCGCGACTTGCCTGTCGTCACCGAGTTGCTGGGCGAGGCGAATACACTCGTCGCAAGCCGCCGCAGCTTCGTCTAAACGACCCAACTGCAACAGACAAGTGCCCTGGTCGGCGAGGCACACAGCTGTCATCCCTTCGGCAGCTGTGTTGGCCTGAGCATTCGCGATGGCACGAAAACGTTCACGAGCTTCTTCCAGTGATAAAATGGCATGTTCTGTCCTGCCCGCCAATAGCAGCGCCATTCCCACTAGGCCTTGTCTCAAAACTGGGGTTTCCGTGCAATGCGTAACCGGCGACGATGTCGCTGAGTTTCGTTTTTGCCACGGAGGGCTGTTGAGATGGCG
>JAWXBP010000424.1 GCA_034440135.1 Planctomycetia bacterium | reverse complement strand
GGATACGCGTGTCGCGCCGTCCACGGAACACCTCGCCGACGGCGACGCGGCCGCCGTGCGGCTCGGCGTCGCCGATCGAGCAGCGCAGCGCTGAGGTCCGCAGCGGGCAGCGAGCGTACTGCCAGGGCCGCTGGGCGAGATCGTTGGCCAGGCGCGACGCCGTTCCAGCGAACGGCAGCGGTTGGAACGGTTGCGGACCATTTTGGAGATCACGCACCAGTGGAACCAGACACAGGAGATGGAGCCGCTGCTGGTGCAGATGGCCGAGGCGGCGACGAAGCTGCTCCGCGCCGATCGCGCTAGCATTTTTCTATGGGACAAGCCGAATCGCAGCTTGGTCGGCCGGCCGGCCCTCGGCGTCGCGGGGGGCGAACTGCGGATTCCGGACGATAAAGGCATCGTCGGGCAGGTCGTGCAATCCGGGGAATCACGGCGCGTCGATCTGGCGGACAATCAGGCGCAGATTGATCGCCGGGTCGATCAAAAACTCGGCTATGAAACGCGCACACTGCTTTGCGTGCCGTTGCGCGGTCGGGCCGGCGAGTTATTCGGCGCGTTCGAAATGATCAACAAGCTGCAAGGCAATTTCACGGACGACGACGAAGAGGCGCTCATCGAACTCGCGGCCCACGCGGCCGTCGCGCTGGAAAACACCGACGAACGCCAGAAGCTGCTCACCGCCCGCAAGCAATTGGCGGACGAAACGGCGCAGGGCATTCGCTTGGTCGGCAACAGCCCGGCGATCGAGGCGCTCCGCTCGGCGATTCGCCGCGTGGCGATTACCGACCTGGCGATCATGGTCCTCGGCGAAAACGGTACCGGCAAAGAGGTCGTCAGCCAAGCCGTTCACTATCTGAGCAATCGGCGTTACCAGCCGTTCGTGGCGATCAACTGCGCGGCGATCACTGAAACGCTGCTGGAAAGCGAGCTATTCGGCCACGAAAAAGGCGCCTTCACCGACGCGCATCAGACCCGGGCAGGCAAGTTCGAGTTGGCCTCCGGTGGCACGATTTTTCTGGACGAGATCGGCGATTTGAGTCTGGCCGGCCAGGCGAAGCTACTACGCGTGTTGGAGGAAAAAATCGTCGTCCGTGTCGGCGGTTCGACGCCCATTCACACCGATGCTCGGGTGATCGCCGCGACAAATCAGAACCTCGCGGACATGGTACGCGCGAAGAAGTTTCGCCAGGATTTGTTCTTCCGATTGAACGTGGTGACGATTGAGCTACCGCCGCTGCGCAACCGTCCCGAGGACGTGCTGCTGCTGGCGGAGCACTTCTTGGAAGACTTTTGCCGGAAGGCGCGGCGCCGCGTGCCGAAGTTGTCCGCCGTGGCCAAGCGTCGCTTGGAGGCGCACACCTGGCCGGGCAATGTCCGCGAGTTGCGGAATCTGATGGAGCGGCTCGCCTATATGTCCGACGGGGACAAGATCGAAGCCGAAGACCTGGCGTTCATCATGTCGCCAGGGAGCCAATCGCGTGGGCTGCTGGAGTCCGACCAGCCGTTGGCCGAGGCGACCGAAAAATACCAGTCCGAATACATCCAGCAGGTGATCCACCGCAATCGCGGCAATATGAGCGAGGCGGCGCGGCAACTCGGCCTGCACCGCTCGAACCTGTATCGCAAAATGCGCCAACTCGGCATGCCGACGAACGACGGGTGACGCGCCGCGGTCGATATTTCTCGCGAGATCACGCTTCAGGCGGTTGCGAGCACCCGGCGCGGATGACACAATTCCGGTTCGCCGCCCTTCGCCCCGAGCTGGTGCTTCTCGACTGTGAGCAATCCCTACGTCAGTCCGTCGACCGCATCGCGAAATCCAAATGCCGGCGCAGTTGTCGGGCCCGGCTATAAGTGGTCGGTCGTCGCGATGCTCTGGTTCATCTGCTTCTTCAACTATGCGGATCGCACCGCGATTTCGGCGATCCTGCCGGTGCTCAAGAGCGAGTACAACCTGACCAATACGCAGCAAGGGCGCATCGTCTCCGCGTTCATGTGGGTCTATGCGTTGACCGCGCCGTTCGCCGGGCTGGTGGTCGATCGCTTCCCGCGGAAACGAATCATCCTCAGCGGCCTGTATGTCTGGAGCATCGTCACCGGCTTCACAGCACTTTGCTCCAAGGTCTGGCATTTCGTGCTGGTGCGCGGCGCGGAAGGATTGGGCGAGACGTTTTATTTCCCGGCGTCGATGTCGCTAGTCAGCGACTATCACGATCGGCGAACACGATCCCGAGCGATGGGATTGCATCAGACGAGTGTTTACGCCGGCACGATCGGCGGCGGCGCGCTCGCGGGCTGGATGGCCCAACATTTTGGCTGGCAGTTTCCGTTCGTCGTGTTTGGCGTGGCAGGCTGCGTGCTGGGCCTGGTGCTGGCGTGGTTCATTCGCGAGCCGGCGCGGGATGAGGCGGAGCGAAATCTCGCTATCGAGACGGGCGAAACGGTTCCGCCCCAGGCAGTGCGGCCGATTGTCCCTTGGAGCGAATTGCCGCGCGAGGTTTTGCTGACCACGGTCGATTTGGGGCGCGTGGCGGTCGAGTTGAGTAAGCGCCCCACGGCGCTTTGCCTGATGGCCGCGTTCATCGGCGCAAATTGCGTGGCGATGGTCTTTCTTGGTTGGATGCCGTCGTTTCTGAAAGAGCAGTACAAGATGGACCTGGCGCTCTCCGGGTTTAGCGCTACGTTCTATATTCAAGTCGCCAGCATGTTCGGCGCATTGGTCGGCGGCGCCAGCGCCGATGCGTTTCGCAAGCGTTCCGCGGGCGGACGCATCTTCGTGCAAGCGTTGGGCCTGCTCTGCGGCGCGCCGTTTATCTTTCTTTGCGGTTGGACACAGCAACTCGCCATTTTGATTCCGGCCATGGCCTGTTTCGGGTTCTTCAAAGGCATCTACGACGCCAACATCTGGGCCGGGCTGTACGATTTCGTGCCGGTCGAACGGCGCGGCAGCGCCGTCGG
>JAWXBP010000423.1 GCA_034440135.1 Planctomycetia bacterium | reverse complement strand
TCAATACGCGAATCACTTCTGAGTTGCGCAGCGAGATCTGAATCGCGTCGTCTAGCCCCAAATACTGTTGACGCAGCCCGGTGGGGAGATTGCTCACCGTCGGCGGAGGCAAGGACGAAGGAATTCGCGCGCGGCGCATTTGCGACGGATCGCGGATTTCGATCCGTCGTTGCTCCGGCAACAGAAATCTCCACGGCTCTTGCGCAATCGATACGTCCGGAAGATTGGCCCAGGCCAACAATCCGCCCGCCGCCCATTGCCAGAGCCGCCGCTTCCCTGCGTGCGTTCTCATGCAGTCTTGATTCGGCTGCGATTGCAGGTGCGGTTTGCGCGTTTATGACTCTTCTGCCGTTTCGATCGGTTCGAGTCCGGCCGAATGCAACGCGTGTAACGCCTGGTCAAAGTCTGTGGTGTCCTCCACGACCAGGCCGTCGCGCAGGACGAGCGCCCGCTTCGCGTTGCGGCCGACGTCCTGGTCGTGGGTGACCAAGATCACGGTGATCCCCGCGTCTTCGTTTAACCGCCGAAACAGTTCGATAACCTCCCGGCTCGTCCGGCTATCCAGATTGCCGGTCGGCTCGTCGGCCATGAGAATCGCCGGCTGGTTGGCCAGTGCCCGGGCAATCGCCACACGTTGCTGTTGCCCGCCGGAAAGTTGCCCGGGGTGATGGTCGAGCCGGTCTCCCAGCCCGACCTTCTTCAGTAGCTCGACCGCCCGGCCGCGCCGCTCCTTAGCGGTAATGTCCGGGGAGTAAAGCAGCGGCAACTCGACGTTTTCGACGGCGCTCGTCCGCGCCAGCAGGTTGAAGCTCTGGAAAACGAAGCCAATCCGCCGATTCCGCAGCCGCGCCCGTTCATCCTGCGACATTTCGACGACTTCTTCGCCTGCCAGCAGATAACTGCCGCTGGTGGGGCGATCCAGGCAGCCCAGCGTGTTCATCAGGGTCGATTTCCCGGAGCCGGACGGCCCCAGCAACGCGACGTATTCTCCCTGTTCGATATTCAAGGTCACGCCGCGCAAAGCCCGGACTTTGACCTCGCCTAGGTCATACGTCTTACGAACTTCCTTTAATTCGATCAGGGCCATTCGCCGTGCGGTCCCAGGTAGTAGTTGAATACCGATTCTACCGTCGCCGGCCCCACCTTGGTTTCCGAAAACGCGGAATCGCCCCCCGTAATATGAGGGGTCCCGTAGGTCAGGCTTTCCAGCCTGACGCTTCCGGGATTCGACGCTTTAGCCTGAACAGTCAGGCTGGAAAGCCTGACCTACGGTGGGTTCCCATCCAGATTGCCCTGTCGATCTGAATTTCGTTGACACCCCAGTTTTTCACTGCTTATACTCAGGGAATCATTTTGCGTCGTATTCCGTCCGTGTACAGGATGTTACGTTCCGCCGACCGTGGCCTTTCGGGGCCTTGCGAAGCGAAACAGGGATGCGAGAACGACGCGACCGGAACCGCTCAGCCCGTCCTGGGTCGGGCACGTAGCAAGATTTAGGATCCCCCTTGGCGAACCGCGCCGCATTGCGCGGCTGATGGAGTGGCTGGATGAACCTCGTCGGCAAGATTCTCACTGTGTTCATCTTTGTCATGACAATCGTGTTCATGACGTTGTCGATCATGGTGTACTCCACGCACACCAATTGGCGCGCACGTGTGAAGGCCCCGGGCACCGGTCTGGAATCGCTGCTGCAAGTCGCCAATCAGGAACGCTCGGCACTCGAAGAAGAAGTCACCAAGCTGGAAGCCGCGCTCACCGCGGAACAGAACCTGAGCAAGGAATCGATCGCCAAGCTGCAACAGGAAGTCTCGCAGCTGGGTACGGAGCGCAATGAACTGCAAGCGACCGAAGCCGCGCTGAAAGAAGAAATGCGGAAATCGGTCGAAGGCATGAACGCCGCGCAGACTGAACTAGCTCAATTGCGAACGCAGATTTCCGACCTCCGTGACGGCATCGTCTCCGCGAAAACCGCGCAGGACGCCGCCTTCCGGCAGATGGTCGCCCGCACCGATGATCTGCATCAGGCCGCCAACGAGTTGTCCACGCTCAAATCGCGCAACACACAACTGGCCGAACAAGTGGCCCGCATCTCGTCCATCTTGGATCGTCGCGGTATCTCGGAATTCGAAACCGCCGGCCCGCCCAGCATCGACGGCATCGTCCTCGCGGTTCGCGCGGGCGGCCTGGTCGAGTTGTCCGTGGGCGCCGACGAAGGTTTGAAGAAGGGGGATCGGCTGGAAGTCGTCCGCCAAGGTCCGGATAGCCAACGCTACCTGGGCGCCGTCGAAATCCTGCAGACCGAGCCGGACAAGTCGGTCGCCAAGATCATTCCCGAAACCCGCCAAGGCTCGATCGAAAAGGAAGACCGTGTCTACTCCCGGTTACGCTGATTCCGGCCGCGGCGTTTACGTCGAGAAGCCCAAATCGAACGTGTACACGGTGCTGATGGCCCTGGCGTTGCTGGCGCTGATCATCGCGTGCATCTTCCTGCTCCTGGAAATGAACGCCTACGAGTTCGATCGTAAGGCCCCGTCCGCCAGCGCCGCCGGCGCCATGGCCTGGGACGCCGTCCGCACGTATCTCGGCTAGCGCGAGCGCCCACCTTTGGCACGTTGCGC
Source organism: Planctomycetia bacterium (assembly GCA_034440135.1). Lineage (NCBI taxonomy): Bacteria > Pseudomonadati > Planctomycetota > Planctomycetia > Planctomycetia bacterium. The sequence continues at coordinate 19,925 of JAWXBP010000423.1, read as the reverse complement.
ACGGTTTGAAATTAAGCGTGGGTGCCTGGGGCAGGGGCAATCATTGCGCCATCGCCATCGTCGAAACGCAGGGGCTTCGTTTTGGCTCGTCAACAAATCGCCACAATGCCCCAGCTGATTTGACTTGGTCGCCTCCTTGACTCGCCGCAGCCCCAGGCACCCGCGCTTTTTCAGTGGCGACGTCATGCGGGCGAGTGTCGACGAAGCGTCAATCCTGCGGTTAATTCGCGCTCGCATGCGCAAATCACATCCCGCGGGGCGTTGACCGTGTGCGCTGTGCGGCTTAGAGTGAAGTTTTCGTGCGCCGTCGCACGATTTTTTGCTCCACACCCTTCCCTCTCATCGGCAACTGATGTTGGCCAAACGCGTGATTCCGTGTCTGGATGTCGACCGTGGCCGGGTGGTGAAAGGGACGAATTTTCTGCAGCTTCGCGACGCTGGCGACCCCGTTCAAGTCGCCTCGCGCTATGAAGCCGAAGGCGCCGACGAGTTGGTGTTTCTGGACATCACCGCCAGCCACGAAGGGCGCGAGATCATGCTCGACGTCGTGCGACGCACGGCGGAAGTGATCTTCATGCCGCTCACCGTCGGCGGCGGCATTCGTACGCTCGACGACATCCGGCAGTTGCTCAACGCCGGTTGCGATAAAGTCTCCATTAACTCCGCCGCGCCGCGCGATCCCGAATTCGTACGCCGCGCCGCGGAACGCTTCGGCAGCCAGTGCATCGTTGTCAACATCGATCCCAAGCGCGTGCAGCGCGATGGCCGTGAAGTTTGGGAAGTCCACATCAACGGCGGCCGCGTCGGCACAGGCCTGGAAGCTGTCGATTGGGCGCGCGAAGTCGAACGACTCGGCGCCGGCGAGATCGTGCTCACCTCGATGGACGCCGATGGCACCAAGAACGGCTATGACCTCGAAATCACCCGCGCCGTGGCGGACGCGGTCGGCATCCCGGTAGTCGCCAGCGGCGGCGCCGGTTCCCCCGAACACTTAGCGGACGCGATCTTGTTAGGCCACGCCGAAGCGGCTCTGGCCGCCAGTATTTTTCACTTTGGACAGTACACGATTACGGAAGCTAAACAGATCATGCGCTCCCGGGGCATCCCGGTGCGCATGAAGCAAGAGGCCCTGGTCGCATAAGAAGAGGCTCGGAGTCGCGACCCGGGAGGACGAGGGCGAATCGGACGGAATTGGCAGGACCAAGATACGGGAGCGTGAACGACGAATTTCTAAATCTGAATGTCAAATGAATGCCAAATGACGGAATGACGAATGGCTGTGCGCCGTTCGCGACGCTTCGTCATTCGACATTCGATTTTGATTCGACATTCAGATTTAGAAATTCGTCGTTCCTCGACCATCGTAGGTCCCGTCCAACGCTTTCCTTTTCGCCTTGCGAACAAACGGATTTCAGCAACCACAGGAACAGATGGCGACATCGAACAAGGAACCGGCCGCTCCCGTGACCAAGGAGCCGGCGACTCCGAAGGCAAAACCTGAGGCGGCGGACATGACGACGAACCTTGCCGAGGACATGGATCGCTTTAGTGGCAAGCGGAAAGAGCTGGAAATCGACAAGCTCTTCCGGGCGCTCGTGAAGCTGGAAGGCAGCGACTTGCACCTCAAGGCCTGTCGCCCTCCCTTCGTGCGCGTCAACGGCACTTTGCGGCCGATGAACCGCGGGCCGATCGACGACGCCGAGATGGTCCGGCTCTGCTTCCCCATGATGAGCGAGCGGCTGCGCAATATCTTCGACGAGACCGGCGGCGCGGACTTCGCTTACACCGTGGATGTTGACGGCCACATCTGGCGTTTCCGCGTCAACCTGCTGCAACAACTCGGCCACGTCGGCATGGTGGCCCGGCGCGTGAACGCCTGGATTCCCAACTTCGCTGGGCTAAACCTGCCGCCCGTGATCGAGGATCTCTGCAAGTTCGACCAAGGCATGGTGTTGCTGGCCGGCGTCACCGGCTCCGGCAAGAGCACGACGATCGCGTCAATGCTCAACTTCATCAATCAGAACTACCGCAAGCACATCCTGACGCTCGAAGACCCCATCGAGTTCGTGTTCCAGGAAGACAAGTGCATCATCAACCAGCGCGAAGTCGGCCTGGATGTGAAGAACTTCGAGATCGGGATGAAGCATGCGGTCCGCGAAGATCCCGACGTGATGCTCGTCGGCGAAATGCGGGATAAAGAAACGTTCATGACCGCCATTCACGCCGCGGAGACGGGGCACTTGGTGTTCGGCACGATTCACGCTTCGAGTGCGCCGTCCACGATTGGCCGTATTCTCGACTTGTTTCCGCAGGACATGCATTCCAGCCTGCGCAGCGCGATCACCTTCAACATGAAGGGCATCGTCGCGCAGAAGTTGTTGAAGTCGATCAAGCCCGGCGTCGGCCGCGTGCCGACGGTGGAGATCATGACGTTCAATCCGACGATCAAGAAGCTGGTGTTGGAAGAACGCGACGAGAATCTGCCGGATGCGATCCGGGCGTGCCAATTGGAAGGGATGCAAGACTTCACGATGAGCCTGAAGGAGTTGGTCGACAAGGAATTGATCGACCGCGCCACGGCTTTCGAAGTCGCGCCGAACGTCGAAGCGCTGCGGATGGCCCTCAAGGGCATCACTGTCAGCCAACCCGGCATTTTCTAGGACAAGGTTCAGTCGGTGGAGTAGGCGCGGCAGGTGAGTCAATCATCGCCCGCGTTTTGTAGTTTGTTTTCTCAACAGGCGAATGTTGTTGCTTATGTCGCGCCGTTCCTTGACGTTGCTGTTGCTTCTCGCGGTGGTCGTCGTGCTCGCCGAGCCGACGGTTGCGCTTGCCGAGCAGGCCTGGCCGGACTATCCGTTGCAGAATCAGACCGTGACGCGCGGCCCGGGCTGGTACTTGAGCATGTTGAAGCTCTTCGCCGGCTGGTTCGTGTTCGTCGCCTGGGTCTACACGGCCGACTGGGTGGGGCAAGACTCGGTGAAGAACCGGTTCGGGTGGCAAACCTGGAACGTGGTTGTGTTCTTCGCCTTCATCGTGCTCTACATCGCGATGTGGAAGATTCCAGTCTTCTGGGCCGGCTTCACAGCGCTCTTGTTGCTGGGTTATGTCACTCCAGTGGCCGCCTACGTGCTGGTGCGCAATCGGAAAGTGATGGCGCATGAGCGCGTGATGACGCCCGACCACTTGCGCCATTGGTTCTCCGGCAAGGCCGGCAAGGTCGGCGTGAAGATCGCCACGGAATCGAGGTCCAGCTCCGAAAAAGGACCGCCGGTCAAACTGATCGCCGAAGGGGCCGACGATATTCAGAACAACGCCAACCTGCTATTGGCCAAGAACTACGAGCTCGGCTTTAACTTTGCCCGCCAGACGCTGGCTGACGCCGTGGAACTCCGTGCTTCGTCGATCATGCTCGACTACTCGCAGGAAGCGGCCAACGTGCAGCACCTGGTGGACGGCGTCTGGCAATCCGCCGAGTCGCAAGAGCGCGAGCCGGCCGACGAGCAGTTGTCCGTTTGGAAGCAAATCGCGCATCTCAAGCCGGAAGAACGCCGCGCGCGGCAAGCAGGCAAGTTCACTTTCGAGTATCACAACCACAAGTTTCCCACGCGGATCACGTGCCAAGGCACCGCCACGGGCGAACGCGTCGTGGTGCAGATCGATGAAGGCTATGCCAAGGGAAAACGTCTGCCGGACCTCGGCATGCGACCGCCGATCGAAGAGCAGTACAAACTGATTCTGGAAACCCCGCCGGGCCTGGTCATTATTTCCACGCCGCCGGGCGAGGGATTGACGACGCTGTTCAACGCCACGATCGGCTCGATGGATCGCTATCTCCGCAGTTTCATCGCGCTCGAGGAAGTCTCGCGTCAGGAAATCCTGGTGGAGAATGTCAATCTTCATACTTGGAGCGCCGCCGCGAACGAGACGCCCGATCAGAAGATGCTCAAGATTCTCCGCGAGTATCCGGACGTCATCGTGGTTCGCGAGCCGACCAACGCCATGACGCTCGACGTCCTCTGCGACCAGATGGACGACAACCGCACGATGCTGATCTCAGTGCGCGCGCGTGAGGCCGCCGAGGCGTTGCTTCGCGGCCTGGCCATCAAGCCCAAGCCGGAGAAATTCGCCCGGGCGGTGACAGGCGTCATTTGCCAGCGACTGGTGCGCAAGCTTTGCGAGAATTGCAAGGAAGCCTACGTGCCCACGCCGCAGTTGTTGCAACAACTCGGCATCCCGGCCGGGCGCATCGAGGCCCTTTATCGTCCGCCCGAGCAGCCGGAGAGCGTCTGCCCCGATTGCGGCGGAGTTGGCTATCGCGGACGCCACGCAATCTTCGAGTTGCTGGCGCCAAATGAGGCCGTCCGCGAAGCCATCGTGAAGACGCCGCGAATTGACGTGATTCGCGCCGAGGCCCGCAAAGCCGGCATGAAGTCGTTCCAGGCCGAGGGGATTCACCTCGTCGCCCGTGGTATCACGTCACTGGAGGAACTGCGCCGGGTGCTCACGGAAAAGGGGCCCGCCTAGCGCATCGGTTTCAGGTGGAACTGTTTTTTGGTTATTCTCACCGTCGGTTGTCCTCGCCATGATGATTCTGCTCGCCGTCATTCTGATGTTTGCCACGCTGGCCATGCTGATGCCGCAGGGCATGTGGACTGCCTCGATCGCATTGGTGAATGTGACCACCGCGGCCTTGATCACCATCAATTTCTGGGAACCGATCGCCAACTGGTTGGAGACTGTGGGGCCACTGCGTCGGGCCACTTACATGGTCGACTTCATTTCGCTCTGGTTTCTGTTCGCCATTTCGCTGACGATTCTGCGCGGCCTCACCGACTTCATCTCTAAGACCAAGGTCCGTTTCATTCGCCCGCTCGACGTCGCCGGCGGCGCCTTCTTCGGTATCTGGACCGGCTGGGTGCTGGTCTGCTTCACCTCGATGACGCTGCACACAGCGCCGCTCGGACGGGAATTCCTCTTCGGCGGCTTTGACCCGGAGAAACGAATGGTGATCGGACTGGCGCCGGACCGCCAGATGCTGGGCTTCATGCAGAATATCTCCCTCGGCGCCTATACGCAGAGCGTCGACGGTTCGCGCGCCTTCGATCCCAAGGCGGAATACATGATCAAGTACGCGGCACGACGCAAAGAATACTCGAAGGTCAATAGCTTGCTCGTTCCCGAAGCGCCCGTTCTCCCGCAATAGGCTCGCTGCGATCGATAGTCAATGCTTGTGACCTTCCTCGTCGTGATCATGTTCATGATCATGTCCGCCGTGATCGATGGTTCCCGTGAACGCCTGGCCTTGGATCATCACGCTCAGTCGGGCATCCACTCCCGCGGCGTCGAGTGCGTCGCATAGCGCTGCATCTTTCAGCTCGTAGCGCGCCGAAGTCCCGGCCGGATCGCTTGCGTCGGGCGCTGCCGGCAACTTGAACTGGCTCGGCTTGCCGTCGACCGTGAGATTGATGGTGATGGACTCCGTGGCGACCGGCGTCGCCTTCTTCAAGAATTCGTCGAACAGATAAACCGTGACCATCTGAGCATCGTGATTGTGAACCACTTCGGCGTGGTACTCGCCGCCGCCGAGTTCGACGATGTCGCCATCGTGCTGGCCATGGGCGCCATGTTCGTGCGCCTCCTCCGTTGGACCTTTCTGCGGGGCCGGCGCAACCTGTGCCGGTTGTTGATTGCAGCCGGACAGCGAGATGGCGATGGCGATCGAGAATGTCGCCACGCAGGCGCCAAGCGTGCGGCTTGATTTGTTACTAAAGATGTTTCGCATGCTGGATCACCTTCGCTAATGTGCTGGTTGCGGATTGACAGCCGGCGATGCGCTCGCGGAGCTGCCGTGGTGAGAAAGAACGAAATCGGTCGACAGCGGATCGACTTCCTGGTGCGACAACTGGTGCTCGGCGTCGCGCCGGCCGAAGCACCAGAACAAGGCCGGGTGGACGAAGAAGTCCAGCAGCGTCGAACTGATCAAGCCGCCGAGAATGACGGTCGCCACGGGATAGAGGATTTCCTTGCCCGGCTCGCCGGCGGCCAACACCAGCGGGATCAACGCGATCCCCGCGGTGAGCGCCGTCATCAACATCGGCGCCAGCCGTTCGCGCCCAGCGCGTTCGATCATCTGCGGAGTGAATCCTTCTCCTTCGTGTCGCACCAGGTGCAAGTAATGGGCGATCAACAAGATGCCGTTGCGCGACGCGATGCCGGCCAGCGAGATGAATCCGACCATGCTGGCCACGGTCAGCGACTGCCCGGTCACGACCAGCGCCGCCACGGCGCCGATCGCCGCCATCGGCAGCGCCGCCATCACCTGGAGCGTCATGTTGACTGAATGAAACAACGTGTACAGCGTGAGAAACATGCCGATGAGCGACAGGAGGCTCAACAGCCCGATCATGCGCGTTGCCGATTTCTGACTCTCGTATTGCCCGCCGTACTCGATGAAATAGCCGGTCGGCAAAGTCTCGCGCAGCGGCGCCAGCCGCGCTTCGATGTCCTCCACGACACTGCCCAAATCGCGTCCCGAGGTGTTGCATTGCACGACGATGCGTCGCCGCACGTTTTCGCGATTGATCGTATTTGGGCCCAGGCCTTCGTCGATCGCCGCCACCGCGGACAACGGAATCCTTCCCCCGCCAGGCGCCTGCATCGACAGCCGCTTCAGTTTCTCGGGATCCTCGCGGTACTCGTCATCGAGCCGCACGATGAGATCGAATTTGCGTTCGCCTTGGACGATCTCGGAGACCGTGCGGCCGTTCATCGCGGTTTCGATCAGCTCATTCACGTCATCCGAGTTCAATCCGTAGCGCGCGAGTTGATCGCGCTTGGGCACGATCTGCAATTGCTTGATCTCGGTCTGCTGCTCGACCATCAGATCGGTAACGCCCGGTACGTCCGCGATCGCTTTCCGCATCTCCTCGGCTTTGCTCCGCAGAATGTTGAGGTCGTCGCCGTACAGCTTGATGCCCACTTGCGCCTTAACGCCCGACAGCATGTGCGAAATCAAGTGCTGCAAGGGCTGTTCCGCCGCGATCACGACACCGGGAACGTTGCTCAACTCTTCGCGTAGTTCTTCCAGCACTTCCTCGCGCGAACGTTCGCTGTGCGGATCAAAGCTGATGATGATTTCCGAGACGTTCACCCCCTCGGCGTGTTCATCCAGTTCCGCGCGACCGGTCCGACGTCCAAACGCGACGACCCCTTCGATCGACTTGATCCGCTCGTCGACCATCGCGCCGATCCGGTTCGACGCCTCCAACGACGTCCCCGGCGGCAGCAGTGCATTGACCTGCACGCTCCCTTCGTTGAACGGAGGCAAGAAGTCGCGTCCCAGTTGCGTGACCGTGAACCCGCTGACGAGTACCGCCGCGGCCACCGCCCCCAAGATCGGCCAGGGATGCCGCACGCTGACGCGGATCGCCCAGCCCGCCAGCCGCTTGAGCACCCGCAGCAGCCAGCCGTCTTTCTCGTGGTCCATCACCTTGGCGTTCGGCAGCAGCCAATACGCCAGCACCGGCGTCACGGTCAGTGACACAACGAGCGAGGCCAGAATCGACACGATATACGCCACGCCCAGCGGCACGAACAGCTTGCCTTCCATGCCGCCCAGGGCAAATAGCGGCACGAACACGAGCACGACTAATATCGTGCTGAACACGATCGAATTGCGGACTTCGCAGCTGGCCTCGTACACGACGCGCAGGGCCGGCAATGGCTTCACGGCGCGGCGATTCTCGCGCAAGCGACGAAAAATGTTCTCCACGTCCACAATCGCGTCATCGACCAATTCGCCGATGGCCACGGCCAGGCCGCCCAGCGTCATGGTGTTGATCGACATGTCGAACCACTTGAAAATCAGCCCCGTCACGACAATCGACAACGGAATCGCGGTCAGCGTGATGAAGGTGGTGCGGAAGTTCAACAGAAACAAAAAGAGTACAATCACCACCAACACGCCGCCGTCGCGCAAGGCTTCGATGACGTTCTGAATGCTCAGATCGATGAACTCTTTCTGCTGGTACACCTCGGAATTCACGACGACGTCCTTGGGCAACGCCGGCTGCAATTCCTTGAGCGCCCGCACGATGTCATCAGTTAGACGGCGCGTATCGGCGCCCGGCTGCTTGGACACCGTGATCATCACCGCCGGCTTCCCATTCACCGCGGCGTCGCCACGTTTGACCTGCGCGGCTTCGACAACGCGCGCGACCTGTCCCAGCAGTACCGATCGCTCAACACCCGATTTCACGACGACTTGTTCCAGTTCACGCGGGTTGGCGATGCGTCCCAGCGAACGCACCAGTAGTTCGATCCCACCCGCGTCCAGATAACCGCCCGTCGCGTTCGCGTTGTTACGAGCCAGCGCTTGCTCAACATCGTGCAGCGTCAGGTCATACTTCGTCAGCGCCTCCGGATTGACCAGCACCTGGTATTGCTTCCGGCCGCCGCCCATGGTCACCACTTGGGCGACGCCCGGAATGGTCAGCAACCGCTGTCGCACGACCCAATCGGCGATGGTGCGCAGCTCAATGGGATTCGTCTTGCCGGAGTCGCTGTACATGCCGACAATCAGGATCTGCCCCATGATCGATGCCATTGGCGCCATTTGCGGCCGCACGCCCGCAGGCAGGCGATCGGACGCGAGCGCGATTTTCTCCGCCACGATCTGCCGGTCGATGTAGATATCGGTGCCATACGCGAACTCGACATAGACCACGGACAATCCCACGCCCGAAGTACTACGCACCGCCTGCACGCCTGTCGCGCCGTTGACCGCCGACTCTAATGGAAACGTGATCAGCGATTCGACTTCCTCCGGCGCCAAGCCCGGCGCTTCCGTCAGAATGGTGACCCGCGGCCGATTCAAGTCGGGAAACACATCGATCGGCAATCGCGTCAATTCAAACCCGCCATACAACAACGTCGCCAGCGCCGCCACGATGGTGAGCGCGCGATAGCGCAGTGCAAAGCGGATCAGGGCGTTAAGCATGAGGAGTTTGAAGTTTTCAGTGTTCAGTTTTCAGTATTTGGACGCCGCGTCTCTCTCTCTCTCTCTCTCTCTTCCTCTCCTCCTCCCTTCCCTTCTCTGCGTCTCAGCGCCTCCGCGTTTCAGCGCCTCCGCGTTTCAAGAATGCTCACGCCCTCCGTGTCTCCGCGGTGCATCGTCCCTCAATGGTTGTGCCCAGCGTGAGGGTCGATCGCGCCGCCGGATTTGTTTTTGAGCGCCAGCAACATTTGTTGAGCACCATTGGTCGCTACCTGGTCGCCGGGAAAGAGCGAGCCGTCGTTGGCAATCACGACCGACTGCGGGTCTTCCACCTCGACATGCACGGGCCGCCGCTGGAACGCTTTGCCGTTTTGCTGGAACACGTAGGTTTCGACGCCGTCCTTGGCTACCGCCGCGGCCGGCAGCACGATGCGATCCGGCAGATTCTCCACGGGCACGCGCAGTTGCACGCGCTGCCCCGGCTTATAGCGCCAGGTCAGTGACCGATTCATGTCGCCGTTGGACGATGCGGAGAGTAGCTCATTGGGCAACCGCGCATAGAAGTGAAACGCCCTCGACTCCGGATCAACTTGCGCGTTGAGGAACGCCAATTCGAGCCCTTCGATCACTTGCGATTGGCCGCTTTCCTGATCGATGACGGCCGAAATCTTCCAGCCGCGCTTGGACAGTTCGTGAATCGAGGGAATATCCCGCTCGAACGCCATCCCTTCGATCAGCAGCGTTTGATGATCGGCCAGATCGGCCAGAGCGTCGCCGGCATTCACGTGCTGGCCGCGTTCGATCGCCAACTGCTGCACTTGATACCGCGGCGGCGTGGCGGCGCCATCGGTCATCTCCGCGCTCGGCGCGACGACATCCAGGAATTGCAAGAGCGTTCTGGTCCGTTGAATATCGTTGACTTGTTCTTCGGAAAAGCCGTGAAGAATCAGCGCTTGACGCTGCGCGCGAATCATCGCCTCGGCCTTTTGCTGTTCATAGCGCCGCTCCAGCAGCGTTTTACCGGCGATGGTTCCCTGATCCGCCAGCGTTTCCAAACGCGCCACTTCCCTTCCGATCACGTCCAGTTCTTCCGCGGTACGCAGGAAATCGGCCTGGGCCTGCACCAACTCCTCGTGCGATAGCCGCAATTGAAACAACAACTGCCCCGGTTCGACTGCATCGCCTTGATGCGCTGAAATCTTCGTGACGACGCCCGTCAGCGGTGCGGTGATTTCCAGCCGCGACTTGCCCGGTTCTTCAATCACGATGCCGGGGATGCTGATCACGCGTTCGTAAGCACGCAGGTCAATCGTCGCCAGTTGGACGTTCAAATTCGCCACGGCCTGCGGACTCAGTTCCAGCACGTCGGCTGAGACCGCATGCTCGTGCTCGTCTTCGTGCTCGTGCGCGTCGTCATGCGCCGCCGTGCCGTCGGACTTGGGAGCACCCAGCAACCAACCCCGTACCTGCGGCCCGCCGAAACCCCAAGTTGCCGCCGCGACGGCCGCGACCGTCACCGCGCCAGCGGCAAACCAGCCCCAGCGGCCGCCCGGCCGGGCTCGATGAGACGAAATGCTCGCGGTAGCCATAATTGAACCTTTCGCGCAGCAGGCGCGCAATTGCCAAGCGCAAGTCCCGAAGAAATGTGACGGCGCAGCATCCACTACATGGAATGCCCGTCAGGAATCACACGGCGCACACGGCCGGTTCAAATGAGCAGCACGCCCAAGCGCAGATGCAGCCGTCCGGCTGGCGCATGAGAAATCCGAGTTTCGCCGAGCCGCAGCGCGCCGCAGCGCGTCGCGGATGTCAGCGTCGCCACATCGTCGACGGTTGCAACGAGTGCCAATTCCGTTGCCAGATCGCCGACTCGCGAGTACTCGCCACGAACGAACACACAGTTCGCCTCGTGGCAATCGTCCGACGAGTCCTGGGGGTCGTCACCGTCGTCGCCGGTAGCATCGTGGTGGTGGCAGCATTTGCTCGTGGCATGCTCGTGCGGCCGCGTGGCGGATTCGACACAGCGCGCATGATGCCAGCAGCAGCCCAGCACCGCGTGCAGGACAATCACCAGGCTCAAAATGGCTGAAACGAATCGCCGCATAACGGAAGCCTACCACCTGGAATCATCATTTCCGGTATCGGCAGCGCGGTCAAGATTCCTTGTCACAGAGTATGAAATTAAAGAAAAGGTGCAACTGGCGTTGCTGGAACGTCCATGGCGACCATTGACACGCTTGCCGGACCAGCTGACCGAAACGACTAAACCCAGTTCCTTGCACAGGTTGCGGTGCCGCTCGGCGTCGTAGTACAGGCGGTTGAGCGGTAGCGGGCGCCGTCTTTGACTTTGCTGGTTGAGGAATCCTCCGGCGCCATAAATCCAAAGCGCGACACCCCAGGACTTTCTGACACAAGCGGGGGGCTGTTCGTTAGGCCGCTTGGGCCGGGGCGTGATCGGCTTCGCACCCCGTGGGTGACTGAACGCAGAGGACCTGGGGGAGCCGTTCGGTATGGCAGAAGGTTTCGACGCATTGGAACCAGCTCAAGCGCGCGGCTACTGGCGTGTCGAACTTCTCGTGCTTGGTCGACCGGAGGAAGCGTTCCATCGCGGCGGTGTCACAGCAGTGGCCGGTGCGACTCGTCGAGCGCCTGGCGTGCGCAGCACATGTTGATACGCGTCGCTCGTGCAATGGCAACCGCGACTGATCTGTTTTACCCACCATGAGACCTTTCCCGAAATTCGCTTGGCGATTGCCGCTGCCGTGGCGTGACGCTTTCGTATCTTCGACGCTTCCGGGCGGTGGCGAGTTTCGCCCGCCGGGCGGCGTTTCGTGGGCTCCTCGGTAGCGATCGATCGGCCTCAGTTCAGCGTTCGGTCTTTCCGCTCGACATAAACCGCTGCTCGATAAATACGTGAAAGGGCCAGGCGACAACCCATGACAGTGCCAAGCATACGGGCGTCGTGACGAGCAGCGTTTGTCCCGGCGTGGTCAAACCGGCTTCGTAGAACGTCCGACGCAACACCGCGCAAAACGGTGCGTGGACCAGATAGAGGCTATAGCACATGACACCCGCGATGCCCAACGGCTTGAGGACCTTCAAGCTGTTAAGCCGTTGATCGTGGCGGTGCAGGGCAATCAGCAAGACGGCAAAGGCAAACGCCACGGCGTAGCTTTGTTCCCAGTTGGCCCGTAGGCTTAGCAGCTGGCCGGGCTGCTTGACGCACCAGGCAAAAGCGACGATCAGCGCAGTGACTGTCGCCACTTTCTCAAATCGATTGGCAAAGTTCGCGGCATAGCAGACGGCGATCCCTGCTGCAAATTGAAGGAAATAGCCGTCGAGAAAAAGTCCGGCAATGAAGTTTGGTCGATCGGGAAGTGCACGAAGGGCCAGCACCACCAGGCTTAGCCCCAGGCATCCGAGAAAGAAGTATCTGCGACAGGTTAGCAAGATCAGCCCTGTGGCGAGATAGAATTGCTCCTCATAGCAGAGTGTCCAGACGTGGCCCATGAAGAATCGCGTTTCGTCGCCGAAGAAGTGGGACCGCCACGTCTCAATCAAGAGCAGGTTGCCAAGTAACTGCGATCCGGACAACTCCCAGGGTGGCGTCAGATTGCCGTTGTGGCCCAGCAAACGCTGGCAAAGCAGCACGAACCCCATGGCGACGACGAATAGCGCCCAGTACGGTGGAAAAATGCGCCGCAACCGCCTCTTGAAAAACTCGCCCGCTGGTCGCTCGTGTTTAGCGTGCGACAATGCCGAGGCCGCGATACAGTAGCCCGAGATCACGAAAAACATTGGCACGCCAACCCAGAAGCGGCTGGTCGTCCAAATCAGGGCGTCAGCGATTGATGCCCCGCCAGATTTCACGCGAGCATCGAACGACGCGTCAGCCACGTAGTGCGTCGAGTGGAATACTACGACGATCAGGCACGCAATGCCGCGCCAGTGGTCCAAGGTGTGGTAGCGGGTGCTCATGCTTCGTTTTAGTGGAGTCCAAGACGTCAAGACATTCAAGGATAGAACAGTAATGCACCCGAACGCCAACGACAAGGAAAAATGATGCCTTAGCGCCATTTTTGCACACCGCCCAAGTAGAACAAAACTTCTGTTTCCCGCTTCCCGGGCCATCGCGCGCTCGCGCATCTGTTAACCGGCTGGTCTGTTTTCCCAACGGCGAGAAAAAGTACGCGCCGATTAACAGCCGGTGCGACTACTTCTGTTAAGCCGGACCCGTTCTGTCCGTAGGCGGTCCCCTCGGCATTGGGGGCGCCTTGCTATGGGTCGGCATCGGCGACCTGCGAGGACGCTCGCGACCTGGCTGGATCGTGCGATTGGCGCTCTATCTGCCGATTCTCGCCTGTCTGCCAATGACGATTCAGGTGGCTCGAGAGGCCGTCGTCAAGCAGCGGGCGATCAACAATCTAAGGCAACTGGGCGAGGCGGTGCGACAGTACGAGGCCGATTTTAAGATTGCCCCATAACCGTCGATCCCGCCAGAATCCGAATAGCCTGACGATGGCCTGTCGCAGCAGTGACGGAGGTCATTCCCGTTTTCGATTTCTAACGGAAAGCGCATCAAGCAAAAAATTGCTGCGCCGGCGCGAGGCCGAACGGTGGTGACAACTCATTGCGGCGCAAGTAGTTGAATGCCGCACTCAGGCGCGTCAAATCGCCTTGCTGCCACATATGTCTCAAGATTGATATTGCCGCACTAGGGTATTGAGGCGATACTTGATTGATAGTGCTAGGCGACGACGTAAGGGGCGGCTGACGTCGGTTCGTATGCGGTGCTTGCTCAGAGAAGACGGACTTCCCGCCTGGTATCGCCGAACATTTACGGCTCGGAACGCTCTTTTCCAAGTTCGCTCTTACCTTGGCGATTGCTCGTGCTAGGTCGGTTTAACCGCCCTTGACGCTGCGCGCTCCGCGCCGCGAGCTTTCGAACGCCACGGGTCTCAGCCCGGCTGATCTTTGCATTGCTTAGGTCAACTACCGGACCGATTCCGCCTGCGCTCGGATGGCAACACCAAGGATCGGGGAACAAGGCAAGTACGCTTCGTCAGCCGCGAAGGTGGCATACCGGGAAGCCTCGCCAACTCTCTTCAGGCCCGCTGGCCGAATCGGCGGTGTTTACGCCCGCTTGCAGACAGTCCCCGCGCGCTTGCCCACGATTTTTCGGATACCGAAACGCCTCATACCGATCCTCATTTTTCGCACACACACAGGGTGAACCGCGTCCATGGCGAACGAAATTCGTTCGTCACGACCCGGGGGAGATGCTCGATGGTCAGCGGACAAAACATCATCAATCTGATCGCGGAGCGCCAGGATCTCGAACAGTTCAAGCGGAAAAACTGGGAAGGCTCCTTCGACGAATATCTGGAGCTGGTGAAACAGCACCCAGATGTGACGCGCAACGCCTACGAGCGGCTGTACGACATGATCACCTCGTACGGCGTGGAAGCGTATGAGAAGAACCGCGAGAAGAAGGTGCGTTATCGCTTCTTCACCGATCCCGAGGACGAAGGCCGCGATGCGGTGTTCGGCTTGGACGAGACGTTGCGGGCGCTGGTCAACGCCTTCCGCAGCGCTGCTCAGGGCTATGGCATCGAACGCCGCGTGCTGCTGTTGCACGGGCCGGTCGGCAGCAGCAAGAGCACCATCGCGCGGATGTTGAAGAAAGGCGTGGAGCGCTATACCTCTACTGACGCCGGCGCGTTGTACGCGATGGGCTGGGTCTCGCTCGAAGATTCGAGCGTCACGCAGTGGTGTCCGATGAACGAGGAACCGCTGCACATTATTCCGGGACGGTTCCGCAAGGACGTGGCGGATCAACTCAACGCCGGGCGCGAGCCGGGCGAGTACCTGGTCAAGATCAACGGCGAACTCTGCCCGTTCTGCCGGTATGTCTACACGGATCGCCTCAAGCACTACGGCGGCGACTGGACGCGGCTGATTCAGGATCTTCGCGTGCGGCGATTGATCCTCAGCGAGAAGGACCGCATCGGCATCGGCACGTTCCAGCCAAAGGACGAGAAAAATCAGGACTCGACGGAACTGACCGGCGATATCAACTACCGCAAGATCGCTGAATACGGCAGCGACAGCGATCCGCGGGCGTTCAATTTCGACGGCGAGTTCAACGTCGCCAACCGTGGCATCATCGAGTTCGTCGAAGTCTTGAAGCTCGACGTGGCGTTCCTGTACGACCTGCTGGGCGCGAGCCAGGAACACAAGGTCAAGCCGAAGAAATTCGCGCAGACCGATATCGACGAAGTGATCATCGGTCACACGAACGAGCCGGAATATCGCCGGTTGCAGAACAACGAGTTCATGGAAGCCCTGCGCGACCGGACCGTGAAGATTGACGTCCCGTACGTCACCACGCTGGCGGACGAGATCAAGATCTACGAGAAGGATTACAACAAGCAGAAGGTCAAAGGCAAGCACATCGCCCCGCACACCATCGAAATGGCGGCGATGTGGGCGATTCTGACACGGCTCGAACAACCGAAGAACGCCAGTCTGACGCTGCTGCAAAAGCTGAAGCTCTACAACGGCAAAACGCTGCCGGGCTTCACCGAGGACAACATCAAGGAACTGCGCGAGCAGTCCACGCACGAAGGCATGCTCGGCATTTCGCCGCGCTATGTGCAGGACAAGATTTCCAACGCTCTGGTGGCGCACCCCGAGGCCACGTCGATCAACCCGTTCATGGTGATGAACGAGTTGGAATCGGGGCTCAAGCATCACAGCCTCATCAACGACGAAGAGGTCAAGCAACACTACCGGGAATTGCTCCAGGTGGTGAAGGAAGAGTACGAGAACATCGTCAAGAACGAAGTGCAGCGAGCGATCGCGGCCGACGACGACGCATTGAAACGCCTCGGCGGCAACTACATCGACAACATCAAGGCCTACACGCAACGTGAGAAGGTCAAGAACAAGTTCACCGGCCAGTACGAGGAGCCGGACGAGCGGCTGATGCGGTCGATCGAAGACAAGATCGACATCCCGGAAAGCCGCAAGGACGATTTCCGCCGGGAGATCATGAACTACATCGGCGCGCTGTCGATCGACGGCCGGACGTTCGACTACAAGACGAACGAGCGGCTGCACAAGGCGTTGGAACTCAAGCTGTTCGAGGATCAGAAGGATTCGATCAAGCTCACCAGCCTGGTCACCAACGTCGTCGACGCCGACACGCAGGCCAAGATCGACGTCGTGAAAAGCCGTCTGATCCGCGACTACGGCTACGACGACGAAAGCGCCTCAGACGTACTGAACTACGTGGCGAGCATCTTCGCGCGTGGAGATGTAAAGCGAGGTTGATTTGAAGAACTCACCACGGAGGGCACGGAGAACACGGAGGGAGGAGAGAGAAATGAGAAGTTCTAAATCGGAATGTCGAATCACATTTGAATGTCGTATGACGAATGTCTGAGGGTGGAAGTGGTCAGTGTAGGCGAGATGAAAAACATTCAGTCATTCGGAATTTGGATTTGATTCGACATTCACAATTAGAACTTCGTCATTCCCGCCCCTCCCTCTCCGTGTTCTCCGTGCCCTCCGTGGTGAAACACTGAAAAAGACTCGGGGTGGGAAATGGTGTTGAAGATTGACCGCGATCAGTCGCGGTTTCGCCAGATTGTGCGCGGTAAGATTCGAGAGAATCTCCGCAAATACGTGACTCACGGCGAGATGATCGGCCGGAAGGGTCGCGATCTGGTTAGCATTCCCATCCCGCAGTTGGACGTGCCGAATTTTCGTTACGGCAAGAACGGCTCCGGCGGCGTCGGCCAGGGCGAAGGCGAGGAAGGCGATCAGATCGGCAAGCCGGGCGATGAAGACGGCGGCACAGGCCAGGCCGGCAGCGATCCCGGCGCGCATATCCTGGAAGTCGATATCACGCTGGAAGAGTTGGCGCAAATCCTGGGCGACGAACTGGAACTGCCGCGGATCGAACCAAAAGGCAAGGCGCAGCTCGAACAGGAAAAAACGAAATACTCCAGCATCCGCCGCACGGGTCCGGAATCGCTCCGGCACTTCAAGCGGACGTACATGGAAGCCTTGCGCCGGCAGATTTCCTCGAACACCTACCAGCCGGTCGAGCCCAAGATCGTTCCGATTCGCGACGACAAGCGCTACCGCTCCTGGCGGACGATCAACCAGCCGGAAGCGAACGCGGTCGCCATCTACATGATGGACGTCTCCGGGTCGATGACCGACGAGCAGAAGGAAATCGTCCGCACAACGGCGTTTTGGATCGACGCCTGGTTGAAAACCAACTACCAGGGTCTGGAAACGCGCTACATCATCCACGACGCCGTGGCGAAAGCAGTCGACGAGCACACTTTCTATCACACCCGCGAAAGCGGCGGCACGCGGATCAGCAGTGCGTACCGCGTCTGCATGGAACTGATCGAAAAGGAACTTCCCGCCGCGGAATGGAATCTGTACTGCTTTCAATTCTCCGATGGTGACAACTGGGGCGAAGACAACGAACAAAGTTTGAAGATGCTGAGTGAAACGCTGCTGCCGCAGGTGAACCTGTTCTGTTACGGCCAGGTGGAAAGCCCCTACGGCAGCGGCGACTATCTGCGAGCATTGAACGGCCGCCTCGGCGAAAAGAACGAGAACCTGGTGATCTCGGAAATCAAAAACAAGGACGGGATTTATGGAGCGATTAAGCAGTTCCTTGGTAAAGGCAAATGATGAATGCAGAATGACGAATGACGAACGGGCATAGGCTTCTTCATTCATCATTCCGCGTTCATCATTCCTCATTCGGTCAACATGTCCATCCACTCCCCAGAACCGTTGCCGGCTTTCCTGGCTGATATTCAGGGCCAGATGGAAGGGTATGCGCGCAGCTATGGGCTGGATTTCTTCCCGACGATTTTCGAAGTGGTCGACTACGACCAACTCAATGCGATCGCGGCCTATGGCGGATTCCCCACGCGGTATCCGCATTGGCGATTCGGGATGGAATACGAGGAGCTGTCGAAGGGCTACGTCTACGGGTTGCAGAAGATCTACGAGTTGGTGATCAACAACAATCCGTGCTACGCGTACCTGATGCGGTCCAACGGGCTGACGGACCAGAAGCTCGTGATGGCCCACGTGTACGGCCACTGCGATTTCTTCAAGTGCAACGAGTGGTTCAAGTACACGAATCGCAAGATGATGGACCAGATGGCGAATCATGGAAACCGGATTCGCCGGTACATGGATCGCTTCGGCGTCGACGAAGTCGAGCAATTCATCGACGCTTGTCTGAGCATCGAAGACTTGATCGACATCCACTCGCAGGCGATCAAGCGGTTCGATGATCCGATCCGCTACACGCCGGCGCCGGACGCGGAAGACGAGACGCCGCGTCCCGGGCGTTTTGCGGCCAAAGGCTACATGGAGCAATTCGTCAATCCGCCCGGCGTGATGCGCGAGGAGGCCGAGGCGCTCAAGCAAAGGCAGGTCACGGAAAGCAATTTTCCCGCCACGCCCGCCCGCGACGTGATGCTGTTCCTGTTGGAACACGCTCCGTTGCGACCATGGCAGTTGGACGTGTTGTCGATCATTCGCGACGAAGCTTATTACTTCGTGCCGCAGGCGCAGACGAAGATCATGAACGAAGGTTGGGCCAGCTACTGGCACTCGATGATCATGACCCGGCACGGACTCGAGCCTGGGGACGTGATCAACTACGCCGACCACAACGCGGGGACGCTGGCCACTTCGCCCGGCCGGTTGAATCCGTATAAGCTCGGCGTGGAGATGTACCGGAGCATCGAGGAACGTTGGAACACCGGCCGCCACGGGCGCGACTATGAAGCATGCGACGACCTGGAGGCGAAGCGCACCTGGAACACCGAGGAGAACAAGGGGCGCGAAAAGATCTTCGAAGTCCGCCGGATTCACAACGACTTGACGTTCATCGACGAGTTCTTGACGCTCGAATTCTGCCAAAGGCACAAGATGTTCTCGTTTGGCTACAACGAGGACAGCGACGCCTATGAGATCGAAACCCGGGAATTTCCCAAGATCAAGCAGCGTCTGATGTTTAGCCTCACGAACCGGGGCCGGCCGTCGATCCGCGTGCGCGACGCCAATTACAAGAATCGCGGGGAGCTGTTCCTGGAGCACGATTTCAACGGCGTAGAATTGCAGACGAACTACGCGCGGGACACGCTGGCCAACCTGGTCAAATTGTGGACCCGGCCGGTGCATATCGAGACGGTTTTGGACGATGTCAAGACAGTGATCTCGTACGACGGGCACGAACACAGTGTGCGGCCGGAGGGGAAGGCCGCGAAGAAGTAGGAAGTCGGCAGTGAATGTGGGGGATGCATTCGCCAATCGACGCTTGATGAAGGGGTGGGAACATGTCGTGGAAAAATCAGGTGGCCCAATCATGGGCGGCGCTCGCGCCTCCGGTGACTGGGCAAACGGTGCTGCGCGTCGCCGATGATCGGCGCGAGCTGGAAGCAGAGCTGTCGGCGATCGATCGCCTGGCGTGTGCATTCGACACGTTTCGCGTGACCATTACTGCATTGGCGAACTCCGAAACAGCGCAGCTCAAGGAACACGCCGGCAAGCTGGCGGCGAAATTGAGCTACTTGCTCGAGCCGATCGGGCTAATCGAGGTCGACGCCGACCGGTGCGTAGTGCAACTCCGCTCGATCCCGCCGCAACGGGACGAGGAGCGGATCGCCTATTACGAACTGCTGGCCGAACGCGGCGGGGTGTTCAGCCTGCGCCGGTATGAAGTTTATCCCGGTCAGCAGCGACAGCCGGTGCCGGCCGAGGTGACTCGGGAGGTGTTCCTGCGACTGGCGGATGACTTCGGCGGACTGGCCGACTGACGCGTGGCAGGCCTCGTTACGATACGAGCCCGTAGCTGTTGTGCGCGGGTCTCCCGACCCCGCAC
>JAWXBP010000422.1 GCA_034440135.1 Planctomycetia bacterium | reverse complement strand
TTCACCACGTAGAGCGGCTCGCCGGTGTTGGCCAGCGAGAGCACCAGGGCGTGGTAGCCCCACTGGCCCTTGTAGTTGATGTCCATGCCCTCCTTGCACTTGCCGGTCGTCTCGACCATCGTGCCGTCGGCATCGATGACGGCCTCCTTGAAGAAGTCGGCAGGCTGCTGCCGCCACACCTTCGCACGAGTTTCATTGAAGATGTCCTGCAAGATGCCGATGCGATCAACGTCGAAGCGACGGCAGAAGTCGCCTGCTGTCGTCGGATCGGGAATGCGACGGGCACCGATGGCATCGAGGTAGGCCTCATCGTTTCGCAGAAGCTCCAAATGCTCGAGCCGCGTACCACCCGCAAGATGGTTGTAGGCGAAGTTCAGAACATGGTCCGACTCTTGGTAGGGCAGATGCACCTTGAGGAGATCGAGCCGCTCGTCGAGTGCCCGGTCGAGGCCGAGCCGCTTGACGAACAGCTGCGCCGCGCCGATTCCACCACACGAGATCGCCCGCGTTCGCTCCGCAACATCGTATTGAATGTTCGTTGCCGAGAACTCTGGCCGATCCGTTCCGCATCGCTCCGCTTGCTTCAGTCGCCGTGCGATCCTTTGCTTGCGATTCGCGAGACTCTTTCGTATCTTGGCGTTCACTCGAAAACCTCCGTGCCTCGGTGTGAGATGTTCTTCAACACCATCTCTAACGGCCGAAAGCCTCGAAGGTGTTCGAGTTTTTTATGCGCCGCGTCGATCACGCGAGGCGAAGCTCGCTTGGATCAGGGCTAGGGTGGCGGCTTCCGCCCGTCTCTCCCGGCAGACCACGCCTTATGATCGAGCTGTGGCCAAGATTGCTGGGCAACCCGCTGGCCGAAATTGTCGGAATCGTTATTCCACGGCCTGCCGGTTGTTTCCCGGGGGCGTTGATTGGCCCCACCTCGGCCAAGGAGACTCATCGCCCAAAACCGCATCAGCGGCAATTTTGAACTACGTTGCGTCAGCCGCAGTACAGTCTGTGAGCGAAACGATCGACCCGATATTCTGTGCCGCCATGAAACACAACGTCGATTTTCAATCACCTCGTCACCGGCGGCTCTTCTCTCAATGGCGACAGACCTATCGCCGTCATCATGTGGCCATTGGTTGGGGGATCGTAGTCGTGGTCGCGGTGGCGGCCGTGCTGTTGGGAACCGTTGGCTTTGCCAAGAATCTGACGATCACTGAACCCGACAAGCAGTATTCGATCGCCACGCTGATTTTCATGGCGTTGCAAATGTTGGTGCTCAATGCCGGAGCCTCTTCAGAACCGATCGGTTGGGAATTGGAGATCGCTCGCGTGCTGGCCGTCGCGGCATTCTCAGGGGCGGTGTTAAAAACGGTGGCGGCGGTGTTTCGACAACAGTGGGAAGCCGTTTCAGTGCGGTTTCTGCTGCGGAGCCATGTCATCGTTTGTGGTTCTGATCAGAAAGGATCCCGTCTGGCTATCGACTTACTTGCTGAGGGCGAAAGTGTTGTCGTAGTCGAGCGAGAGGCTGAGAATCGTGACGTCGAGAAACTCCGCGTTCTTGGCGAGTACATCGTTGCGGGAGACGCCTCGCATCCGCAGACGCTGGTGAATGCGGGAGTGAACCGAGCCAATCGGCTCTTGATTGCGTATGGTGATGATGCCGCCAATGTGGAGATCGCCGCAGCCGCAAGCGAGGCCTGTCGTGATCGTCGTTCGTCGAAGCTTGCTCGGCTGGTGATCCACGTTCATTGTGTCGATCATCGGCTGTTCGGTTTGTTGGCGGCGTCGAGCTCGCATGCGAACGCCGGCTCGCGAGTCGAGCATCGCCGCTTCGACGTGCTACTCAATGATGCTCGCTTGTTGTTCGAAGAGCATCCGCTCGACCGATTGCCCATTTCGCCCGATTCGACCAGCGTCGTGCAGTTGGTCTTGCTGGGGTATTCGCGCGAAAGCGAGTGCCTGTTGTTACAGACGGCGCGGCTGGGGCATTTCGCGAACTTGCATCGCCCGCGAGTAATCGTCGTCGATCCCGACGCGGCATTGCACGGGCAGCGGCTCCGCTGTCGGTTTCCGCACATCGACAATGTGTGCCAACTCGAATTCGTGTCTCGTGA
The DNA here is from genome assembly GCA_034440135.1 of Planctomycetia bacterium. Classification (NCBI taxonomy): domain Bacteria; kingdom Pseudomonadati; phylum Planctomycetota; class Planctomycetia; species Planctomycetia bacterium. The sequence continues at coordinate 3,223 of JAWXBP010000422.1, read as the reverse complement.
CCTCGATCACTCGGACACCGTGGCCGACATTGAACGTTGGGTCGGCGACGAGACTGCGATTACCGCACTGGTTGTCGGTCCCACTGACGAGGATCAACCCTTGCCGCTGGCATTGGGGCTGCCGCCCGTCGTCGGCGAACGTGACGTACCGGTGTTCGTGCGTTTGTGCCGTCGCGAGGAACTCGCCAACCTCTTGAAAACCAACGAGCGTCGTCCGCGGCTCATTCCGTTCGGTTCACTGGCTCGCGCCGGAAGTTCAAAGATGGTGATTCAAGAGGAACTCGACATCTTGGCCAAAGCCATCCATGAGGAGTACGTCCGCAAGCGAACTGCGGACGGCGATTCGCCCATCAAGTTTCCAGCCATGCGGGATTGGGCCGAACTGACGGAAGATTTCAAAGAAGCCAGTCGCGACCAAGCGGACCACATCTCAGTGAAGCTCCGCGCGGTCGGTTGCATTGCGGTGCAGCAAGATGAATTACAAGGCCGCGAGCTAGCCACATGGTCCGCGGAAGAGATCGAGATCCTGGCCAAGATGGAGCATCAACGTTGGAATGCCAATCGCTGGCTAAACAATTGGCGTCGTGGACCGCGCGACGATGCCAAAAAGCTGCACCCCAACCTCGTCCCGTGGGATGAGCTCGACGAAAAGACTCGTGACTACGACCGTAACCCCATGCGAAATATCCCAGATCACTTGCGACTTGTCGGACAAGTGATCGTCCGCGACAAAAGGGTCACATGACCCAAGATAAAGAAACCACAGGTGGACGCCCGCGCCGAGATCTGAACCAAGAGGAACCTGAAATGTACTATTATGTCCGCGACGAAAAGCAGATTGGTCCGACTTCTCTTGAAGAACTGCGCCAAATGGTGGCAGCGGGAGAATTACAAGCCAACGACCGTATCTGGACTGAGGGTTGGTCAAGTTGGCAGCCTGCAACTCATCTCCGGGAGTTGTTCCCAGGTGTTCCGCCACCACTTAATCCGGATCAAACCGTTGTTCGTCCGCATGCTCGACAGAGCGCCCAACGCCGACGTCAGAACAACGTGTTGTGGTACGTCGTTGGGGGCGCGGCTTGTGTGGTTGTCGTGGGAGGGCTGTACTTCGCTTCGCAGCGCCGGGGACGGACAGCTGAGGCCACAATGCAGGAGTCGCTAGAAAAGGTTCACAAGGACTTGGATAAACTCAGGACGGGATTAAGTAACACTTTGAACGCGTTGGGCGAGGCCGACGAACTCATGTCTGATACAGCTCGTGAACACTCTGCCAGACCGGTCGATGCCGACATCTCCCGTTATTTGCAGACGCACGGTGACGGTGAGACTCGGATGCTGCTCTTGATAGATCGCAAGATTACTGCGGACGATCTGGCACAAATCAAGCCGCTGGGTGACGGGCTCTACATCAGCTTCGAGGAATCGCTACTGCCTTCACGGAGTCTGAAGCAGTTGGCGGGGATGACGCTGTCGAACCTGGATCTCTCGCGCAGTTCGGTTACCGACGCCGACCTGGCGGACCTCGCGACTCTGAAGCAGCTCGACCGTCTGCACTTGAACGGTGTGGCGATCACTGATGCGGCCTTGACCCACGTCGCCAAATGTCCGGGGCTGACGCGGCTCTATCTCAATCAGACGAAAATCACCGACGCTGGCCTGCGACATCTGGCCGGCATGCAGCAATTGAAGGAACTACATTTGGAAGGCACGGCGGTCAGTGGCCAGGGATTCTCGGCGTTCGCGGTGGGGAAATCACTGGAGGAAGTCAACCTCAAAGGCACCAAGGTCACGGACCAGACGCTGCCCTCTATCCTGCGGTTGAAAATGATGCGTCTCGTATTGGAGGAAACTCAGGTCACCGATTCTGGGTTGGAACTGATGGTCGAGCCGTTTCCTGGCCAAGTCATGTTGGCGGGAACGCGAGTGACAGAGGACGGCGTTCTCGCGTGCGAGAAGCGGCTGTCGGGGATCAGCTTACACGGTGTTGGGCCAGCGGACCCTGGTAAAATGGAGATGGATCGAACCCGCAAGCGGGTAGATGACATACTAAACAAATCACTAAAGTTGTAGTTAACGCCTAATTCAATCGAGACCGCTCCATGTCGAATACGCCACCACCGATCCCGCCTCAGCCGGGTGCGCATGGAAAACAAACGCCTCCAGATGCGTGCGACATCTTTGTCAGCTATCGCCGACAGGGAGGTGCCGAACTAGCTCGGTTTCTAGCCGAGAAGCTGACTATCAGAGGCTACCATGTTTTCCTGGACGTTGACACATTGGGCGCAGGAAGCTGGAGCGATGAATTACAACGCCGCGTGGATGAGTGCTCCGACTTCATCGCAATTGTTACCGAGGATTATGTTGAGCGGTGCAAGGACGCGGATTCCGTGGTGTATCACGAGGTAGCTCGGGCTCTCGGCACCGGTGTTAACGTAATTCCTCTGTTGGTTGCCCACCAACGGTTCGCCGAACAACTTCCAAACAATCCGGTGATTGAAGGGCTGAAGCTAAATAACGGAGTGCGGTACTACCATGAGTATCCGGACCCTGTGATCGACACGCTCTGCTCACGTCTTGTTTCCACGCCGCTCTTGGGACCGGAACGCTTGCAAACTCCCGAAGCCCAGGCAAAGGTGGTCGTCGCCACTGTGGGGTTTTTACTCGGTGCGTGGCAGGGGAGCCACATTGGAGAACGAGCGACCTTCGTGGGGGTTTATCCGGCTCTGACGGAAGGGTTGTTTTGGGGACTCGTGCTCCCGATCGTAATCGGCGTGCCGTTCTTAGTGTTGCTCGCGATCGTGGGCCATGCCCTGAAAATTCGCCGCGATCGGCTCTACGGTGGACCGTGGGTTCCATTTTGGGCGCTGTTCGTGCCGCTCGTGTTTGTGCTCTCGTCGTTTGTGACGGTGGGAATCCTGAGGCCGATGCATGTCAACAGTTTCTTTTGGGGAGGACTTCTGGGCGGGCTTGTCGGCATCGGGATGACAGCGCTCGCCATCATCACGAACGCCTGGAGCATCGTCGGGCGGATGCTGGGCGTGCAGGCTCGGTAAGCCCCATCCGCTGCACTTTGTCCGAATGCCAGTAATTGAGTCGATGAGCGGCGATTTATTTCTGGCCGTGAATAGCCCCCTCAATGCAAATCGGCCTGACTCTGTACAGGCCATCCAGGCTCCGAAAGTAGCGAGGAAGAATCTCTAGAGTGAGTTCTGAGCCTAGTGCT
>JAWXBP010000421.1 GCA_034440135.1 Planctomycetia bacterium | reverse complement strand
TCAGTGTCACTGGTTTCGTCAACACCCAGCAACATGAAGCAGACCTGCCGTTGACTCAACTCATCCCCTCATTCCCCGGAATTGGGTGAAGAACCAAAAGTTCTATCGGTGTCCTGTCACCCCGAATCGAAAAAAAGAAGCCCGCCAGACTCTGAGCTTCCATCGTCGCCAGCGTGTTGGGCCGATGACGACGCTCAGATGATCTGACGGGCGACTTGTGTCGAGTACTCAGCACACCGGCGAGGGCAGTTCGCTAGCGGCCGCGCACCCACCCAAGCTTGGCTGCTCTGTTTGGCGTGAAGTTCGTCAGCGACGCGAACACGGCGTCGATGGCGGCTGGAACCGCCGAAGGCGCCAGGCTGACAGGGGCCGGCTCCGGCGTTAATTCGAGCGTCACCAGGTATTCCGATGGCGCGCCGACTCCGTAGTAGGGATCGTGACCACGGAGACGGACAGAGTAGGTCACGCCGGCGGTGACATGTCCTGACGCGGTCGTGAGACCGTTTTCCGACTCGATTTCCAGGACCTTTTTGTCTTGCTGATACTCGATTTCGAGATCGGCCAAGGGACCGCTGAGGGAGGCGACGGTCGCCGTGAGCGTGCCGCTCGCCGCGGCGGTGAACTTAAAGAAGTCTTTGTCATTGTCATCGTGCGATGCCGAGACGCCGGTCAATTGCACGTAGTTGTCCGAGCCCAGGCCGAACACCTTGGCCGAGTCCTTGTCGTTGTTCGGCTCGGCCTCAACCACCAGATTCGCTGGCTCTTCGCCTGGTTCGCCACCAGGAGTATCGGCCTCGTAGCTGACCTTGACGATGTAGTCGGCCGCGTCGTCGTTCACGCTGCGTACGCGCAGGAAGTAGATGCTGCCCGCCGTCACTTCGCCGGATGCCGTGTTGACGCCGTCATGCGGCTCGGTTTCGAGAACATTCACACTGGCGGCGTCTTCCATTTCCGCGGCGGGAATGTTGCCATTCGTCGAGCGCACCGAAACGAAGAGCGTGCCGGTCAACGGCGCGACGAACCGGAAGAAGTCCTTGTCGTCCGACGAGGTTGACGTGCCGGACAACTCGACGAACTTGTCCGTTCCCAGGGCAAATTCGTCGGCCGCGCTCTTGGAGTCATTGACTTCCGATTCCACCAAAAGATTTGCCGGTTCGCCACCTGGTTCCTCCGGCGCAAAACCATCGAAGCTGACGGTGACCGCATAAGCCGCAGCGCCGTCATTCTTGCTGCGCACCCGGACAAAGTACGTTTCGCCTTCGCTAACCGCGCCGGAAGCCGTGTTGATGCCGTCATTCGGCTCCGTCTCCAGCACCTGCAGGCTGGCAGAGTTTTCCATTTCCACGCCTGGCAGATTTCCGTTGGTCGATTGGACGGTGACGTAAATCGTCCCTGTCACCGGGGCCACGAAGCGGAAATAGTCCTTGTCGTCGACATTCGCCGACGTGCCGACGAGTTGCGCATCCGCGTTCGGAGCCACGAAGAAGGCGTTGGCGACAGACTTGGAGTCATTCACCTCTTGCTCGTTGAGAATCCCGCCCGGCACCGGCTGGTCGATGACTTCGCCAAAGTGATTGCGGACCTCGTTCATGTCGGAGAGGTCGACGACGCCATCGCCGTTAGCGTCGCCTCCGCCTGCACCGCCGAAGTTATTGCGAACCCGTCGGGCGTCAAATCGTTGTCCAACCAAAATACGAGTCGCAACAACGACTTGACTGGACTTGAGATCACGAGCGGTTGTCTTGGAATCTAAGCGAGTGCGGGTCGCTCGGACGGCAATTCCGAAGTCAGCGCGCACCTCGAGCGTTCAAAGCGTAACGGTCGCGGTGCTCTCTGGGGCACAACGAGTTATGCAATGCGTTCTTCAGGAATGCCTCCGGCGGGCTGCGAAGCGCGAGCGTCTACAAAGTCGCGCCATTACCAGATTCCTTGGCTTGGTAACCTAAGAGACGGAGAGCATTGAGAACGACCAGCAGCGTCGAGCCTTCATGGAGCAGAACGGCGGGGCCCAATCGCAACCCGAAGATGGTTGCGGGAACAAGAAACGTGACCATGCCCAGGCTTAGCCAAAGATTCTGGCGAATAATGCGGCTCGTTTGTCGACTGAGGCCGACGGCGAATGGAAGATGGTCTAGGTCGTCTCCCATCAACGCCACGTCGGCGGTTTCCAGAGCCACATCTGAACCGGCAGCGCCCATCGCGATCCCAACCGTGGCATTTGCCATCGCGGGGGCATCGTTCACGCCGTCACCGACCATGGCCACTCCCCCTTGTTCACTGAGTTTCTTGATCGCCTCGACCTTCTCAGCGGGCATCAAGTCCCCCCAAGCTTCGTCGATGCCAACCTCTTTGGCTACCGCGTCGGCGACCTGTTGATTGTCACCGGAGAGCATGATCATACGCTGGATGCCGAGCATTCGTAGACTAGCAATCACGCTTTTGGCCGCCGCTCGCGGCGTGTCCATCAATCCCAGCACGCCGAGGTAGTTGTCCCCGCGCCGAACGATCATCGTGGTGCGGCCGCTGGTTTCCAGTTTCTCAACAGTAACGCGTAGTGCATCCGGTACCGGCGAACCGTCGACTTCGCCGAATAGGCTGTCACTGCCGACGTAAACTGGCTGACCGTCCACGGTGGCTTGCACCCCGCGTCCGGTAATGCTTTGCACGTCGTGTGCTTGCAGGGGCTGATCGCTTTTCAGGCGTTCTTTGCCGTCACGCACCACGGCGGCAGCGAGCGGATGGTCGCTGAGACTTTCCACGGCCACGGCCACCCGGAGCAACTCAGACTCGGCGGCACCATTGAAGCTGATGGCATCGGTTAGGCGGGGCTTACCTTCGGTCAATGTGCCGGTCTTATCAAAGGCGATGGCACCGACTCGTCCCAAGTTTTCCAGCGGTCCGCCACCTTTCACGAGCACGCCGCCTCGTGCTGCGCGTGCCACGCCACTTAAAACCGCACTCGGTGTCGAAATGGCTAGCGCGCAAGGACTGGCCGCCACCAACACCGCCATCGCGCGGTAGAACGACGTGCTGAAAGGTTCGTCAATGACCGCCCAGGCGAACAACAGCAACACGACCAACGCCAGCACGGCGGGAACGAAATAGCGCTCGAACCTGTCCGCGAACTGTTGCGTGGGGGACTTTTGCGTCTCGGCCTCGCTCACCATTTGGACTACGCGTGCGAGCGTGGATTCACTGGCGAGTTTTGTCACCTGAATCTCCAGGGCGCCGCTGCCATTGATCGTGCCGGCGAATACGCGATTTCTCGCTTCTAGCCGCTCTGGGTTAAGCGTGGCCTGTTGCGGATCATCCACCGGTTGCTTATCGATGGGGACACTCTCGCCTGTAATCGGGGCTTGGTTGATGCTACCCTGCCCTTTGATGACGAAACCATCAGCGGGCACGCGCTCGTTCGGCTTGACGATCACGATATCTCCCAGGCGTAGCTGTTCCACCGAGACTACTTCAGTGTTGCCATCGCGCCGAACCATCGCCGTTTGGGGAGCAAGTTCCGCCAGCGCTTCAATCGCCCGTTTGGCGCGGCCCATTGCATAATGTTCTAGCGCGTGGCCGAGGCTAAACAGAAACAGCAGCAAGGCACCTTCGGCCCATTCTCCTAGGGTGGCGGCTCCAGCCGCTGCTACCAGCATGAGCAAATCGATCTCAAAACGGCCGGCACGAATGCTCTCGAATGCCTCGCGAAATGTGAACACACCGCCGAAAATGTATGCGGCCAGATAGAGGCTCCAAGACGCCCACGGCGTGATATTGGTCAGCACCGTCAACAACCAGCCGACGAGCAGCAGCCCACCACAGAGCAGGGCGAAAGCCAATTCTGTCCGTGCACCAAGCCAGTCGCCGTGCTGATGTTCCTGTGCTTTCGCGGCGGGAATGCGTCCCGTTGCTGATGCTTCGGCTGGCGGGAGCAGTCTCTGCTCTTCGATGCGCACGCCGATTCGTTGCGCTGCGGTTCGGATGTCTTCCTCGTCGGTTACTTGGCGGTCAAATTCGAAGCGCAGTATGCCGGCGGGCGATGCCGCCGCTTCCAGGACACCCGTGATTTGTTTGGCTCGGGACTCCACGGTGCGGGCCTGGCGAGCATGCATTGGTTCGGAATGGAGCATCAAATGCCCGAACCGCAGTTCGAGTTCTGCACCGGCTCGGCGGGCCAGCGCTCGAACTTCACCAATTGACAGTCGGTCGGGGTCGTAGTGGATGCAGATTTGGCCGGTTCCCGCGCCATTCACGCCGGTCAGGTGCGCGGCCTCAATTCCCACTTTCGCGCTCAATAAGTCAGCGAGTCGCTGAAGGCACCCGTCATGCGCATCCGGCACTGTGGGCAGTAGCAGTGCGATGTCAAGCCGCGTCTTCTCAATCATGATGTTCGTCCGATTCGTTCGCTGATGGTGTTAATCGCGTCATCAGCACGGCTGAAAGAGTAGGTAGGTCTTATAGCCGCCTCCCAAGTTCGCCGCGGAGTAACCGGCTTGCAGCAGAATCCGGGTCGCCAGGTATCCTCGCTGTCCCACCTGGCAATAGGTGGCAATCTCCTTGCAGCGCGGCAGTTCTCCCAGATGGGACCGCAAATCATCCACTGGAATGTTCACGGCTCCGGGGATGTGACCCGAAGCAAATTCCTGTGGCGTGCGCACGTCCAGCAGAAACGGTTGCTCTGCAGCGGGTGCTGCTAAAACGGTCTCGATATTCACTTGTGGGTGATCTCCGCGCAACAATCCGCCAGCCACGAATCCTGCCATGTTGATCGGATCCTTGGCCGAGCCATATTGTGGTGCGTAGCACAGTTCCATCTCCTCCAGGTCGAATACCGTCATTCCCGCCTGGATCGCCACGGCCAGAACGTCAATGCGCTTGTCGACACCCGCTCCGCCCACGACCTGCGCTCCCAGTACTTGCCCTGTGGTCGGCTCGAACAGAAGTTTGAGTGTCATCGCCTCCGCATTCGGGTAATACCCGGCGTGATGCATCGGGTGAACGTAGATTTTGCGGAAGGATCGGCCGGCGCGTCGTAGAACTTTTTCCGAGGCTCCGGTCATCGCTGCTGTGCGGTCGAAGACGCCGACGATCGCGGTGCCCTGAGTCCCCCGATATCGAACGCCACGCCCAAAACAGTTGTCCGCTGCGATCCGACCTTGGCGATTGGCGGGCCCAGCAAGTGGGACTTGCGTTGGTTCGCCAGAAACAACGTCCTTGACCTCAATGGCGTCTCCGACGGCATAGATGTCAGGATCACCGGTCTGAAGAAACTCATTGACCCGGATACCGCCACGAGGTCCAACTTCGACGCCCGCGTCGAGTGCCAGCTTGTTTTCCGGGCGCACGCCGACGCCCAAAATGACCAGTTGGGCAGGAAGCCGTTGACCGGAATTCAAGCACACGGCCAAGCCTGTCGTCGTTTTCTCAAGCGCTTGGGCAGACTGGCCGAGCAGTAGCGTGACCCCTTTGTCGATCAACTCCTGAACGATGGGCGTGGTCATTTCCTGATCGAATGGCGAAAGAATCTGGCCATTCCTCTCGACCACGGTGGTTGCAATGCCACGGCGAACGAAATTCTCTGCTAGTTCCAGGCTAATGAAGCCGCCTCCCAAGAGAACGACCTGCTGCACGCCGCGGTCCACGTGCTCCTGGATCTGGTCGGTATCTTGCAAGTTTCGCAGCGTAAACACGCCGGGCAAGTCGATGCCCGGAATCGCGGGACGCACGGGAGAAGCCCCAGTGGCGAGAATTAGCTTGTCGTAGGGTTCCTCGTATTCTCGTCCCGAAGTGAGTTCCCGCACCCGAACGGTTTTCGCGCGCCGGTCGATGGCTTCGACTGACGACAGGGTCCGCACGTCGAGCCTAAATCGGTCGCGAAGTTGCTCGGGCTTGGTAATAAGCAACTTCGCTCTCGCCGTGATCTCGCCACCGAGATAGTACGGCAGCCCGCAGTTGGCGAACGATACATCGGGCCCCCGTTCAAACAGTATGATCTGAGCGTCTTCGGAGAGCCTCCGAGCACGCGCGGCGGCAGAAGCTCCACCCGCAACGCCACCCACAATCAGTAGGTTCATGACCGAGGCTCCTTCAGTCGTTGGTGAAGCGAGGATGCGAACACTTGCGACGACGCCGCACTTGAAACCGGAGCGAAGGGATTGTGTCGCTTAGGTCGGGTCGCGGCTCGCAGGGCGCCCAGCATTGCGAAGTGAACGCGGACAAAGCCGACTCGGCTAGTCCAGATTCCCATCAGATTTGACATCAGTCGACCACCGAACGGCACTGATTCATAGGAGGCGCTACGGAAAAGGCGCACTGAGCCTTACCACTCAGCACTGTTTTGGCAGACTGACGAGCATCATTGCCCGACGCGACATTACTCTACCATGTCGATCGCGCAGATTGGTGCGGAACCGGTGCGCAAGCTCGCTGCGACGATCGCCCGTCTGCACCGGTGGACCGATTTCGGGAACCCGGTCGAACGGCGAGTGTTCCAAATCTAAGAGATGAGTCGGGCCAGGACGCTCCCCAGCAAGGCGGCCACTCCACCGTTAGTCGGAATACACCTTGAACTTGAACTGCAACACTCCCGGCGGACCAACAACTACCTGCAAGGATCGACTCTCACCGCCGGTGTAATGCACGAAGGTTAACATGGCGTCGCTCTGTCGAACTTGTTGATACTCGTGGGGAACCGCGGTCTCAAGATTCCGCCCTAACCGGCAATGATCGGATGGGCTCACTCGTTCTGCGCAGCATCTGACTGTGGCACGGGATGATTTTTGTGGGCCTCGTCAAATCCATGCGCCACGAATCGACTGACGACTTCCGCATGGGCCTGGATCAATCGCACGACGCGAGTATCTTCCGACATCTCTGTGACCTGCACGCCGTGGTCTGTGTTCTGCACGGTCATCTGAATGTGTTCATAGTCCTTGAAGATGGCTGAGAATAAATCATCCCAATAACGCAGTCCACGTCCATCTTTGACACGACGATGCATCGATGCGACATGTTCCTGGATTTTCGCGGCCACTTCTGGGTTGTCGGATTCGGTAAGCGTTTCCACGCCGTTGTCGAGCTGCTTGACGGTTCGCCGAATGTCCCCATGGTGTTCGAGCAGGTAGTGAAACACCTGTTGATCTGCTCGCATCGCCGCGCCCGGGCCACGTCCGCCACGGCGTTGCGAAGTCGCGGGCGCCTTTGGCTTTTCGAACACGACCAGATAGTTCTCTTTCAACAGCTCCTTTTCTTCGTCCACTTTTTCGAATCCGGAGTGGACGATCTCGGCTTCAACGACATCTTGGCCGGCACGGACGTGATTCAAAATCCATTCGGTACTCGTCCCTTCGATCCGCTGAAAATCGACGACCACGAGGCGTCCTCCAGGCTTCAGGGCGCGATGCAAGGACGCCATTGTCTTGGACGGAAACTCGAAGTGATGATAGGTGTCGCAAATAAACGTGAGATCCACTGAGTTGGGCGGCAATTCGGTGGAGTCTGCCGTACAAAGCAGCGTCTCGACGTTGTGCTGCTTCGCTTCGCGACTGGCGTCGGCGATATGATCGAGAAACTTCTGCGAGATGTCGATCGCGATGACGCGGCCTTCCTTCCCCACCGCATCGGAAAACATCCGCGTGAACAAGCCGGTGCCGGCACCGATGTCGGCGATCGTCTGTCCTGGCTGAATCCGGCAGGCGGCTACGATCTCCTTGCGCCGCGCGAACACTTCACGACTCTCCACTTCGAAGCGACCGGCGAACTCTTGTACGTCCGGGTCGCGAAAGGAATCGTTGATTCCCGGTTTCACGCTTTGCTCCTGGGCCGCCAAGTCATGGTCTGCGACCAAAAACAGAAGTAAGACTGCGGGGATGAGAGAAGATTTCATCATGTTCGGAAGTCCTTATGCAGAAGGCGACGTGAATTGCAGAGGCCGTCAGGAAAGCGTTACATGCGTCCCTTGAGCAAGCCATGCCAGTACATGATCGGGAGTAGATAACGCTTGAGAATCCACATGCTCCACCGCTCGCGTGATTGATCGATGGGAAATGATTCCTGCGGAATCTTGTTGTAATCAAATTCAGCCAGGACCATTTTCCGATACCCGGTCACCAGGGGGCAGGAGGTGTAGCCGTCGTACTTGCTGGGCAACGGCTGGCCCTGCATCGCTGCTAACAAATTCCGCACGACCACCGGGGCTTGCTTGCGAATGGCGGCGCCCGTCTTCGAAGTGGGCAAGCTGCTGCAATCGCCCAGCGCGAAGACATTCGCGAACCGCAGGTGTTGCAGCGTGTAATTGTCCACCTCGACCCAGCCTTCGTGGTCGGCCAGAGGACTCTTGGCGATGAACTGCGGCGGCCCCATCGGCGGCGTCACATGCAGCAAGTCGTAAGGAATCGTCACCAACTCTCCGGTGTCCAATCGCCTGAACACCGCTTCCTTGACTGGTGGCCGAATCTCGATCAGTTCGTGCTGGAAACGGCAATTGATCTCCTTGCGCGCGACAACCCGTTCCAGTGTCGAACGGTAGGGCTCCACTGCGAAGATGTTGGGCTGCGCTGAGGCGAAGATCACTTGCGACTTGTCGCGCACCCCGGCTTTCCGAAACCAATCATCCGCCAGATACATGATTTTCTGCGGAGCGCCGCCGCACTTGACTGCGCCCAGCGGATGCGTGAAGACCGCATTTCCGCCCTTAAAGTTGCGAATTGCCTCCCAGGTAGAATCCACTGTGGCATAGGAATAGTTGCTGCACACGCCCTGCTTGCCGACCGATTCCTTGAGGCCTGGGATGGCATCCCAGTTGAGTTGCAGCCCTGCGGCGACAATCAGCCAGTCGTAGGTGATTGTCGTGCCGTCGCGAGTACGGATGGCATTCTCCGACGGAAGAAACTCGGTGACCGCGTCGCGAATCCAAGTGACGCCAGGTGGAATTACGGATCGCTCCGCTCGCTCAGTCACCTCCTTCGGAGCGACGCCGGCTCCGACGAGCGTCCATAGTGGCTGGTAATAGTGTTTGTCGGACGGTTCGATCAAGGCCACGTCGCGCCGGTTGAACCAGCTCCGTGTGAGCTGTGCGGCCACCATGATTCCGGCGGTGCCGCCGCCGACAATCACGATCTGATGATGCACGGTGTCAGGCATAATGATTTCTGGGCAGGCCGTTAGGCGCTGACGTTGCGAAGGATGATGAAGACGGCTACCAGTAGAATGGCCACGGCGAAAACTTTTTGTAGCGTGGGGCCAGACAATTGGCGACCGATGGCTTGGCCGGCAAACAATCCGCCAATCCCGCCGCCAACGAAGAGCGCGGTGACTTGGAATGGAATCGCGCGGCCGGTCCACAAATGCGAGGCCACACCCGAAACGCTGACGAGCGCGATCACCATCAGCGAAGTGCCGACCGCACGATGAATCGCCATTCCGCTGAAGAGCACCAGCGCCGGGACAATCACAAACCCGCCCCCCACGCCGAACAGTCCCGACAGCACGCCGGTCAGAACTCCTACAATCACCAGCAGTACCGCGCAGCGCGACGTAATGACCAAGGCTCCGGACTCATCGCGTTGGCAAGTTGCCCCGCGCTCACCGCTGGCGACAGCATGCGTATCGTCGGCAACCGTGGCCCGGCCGGCTTGCTGCCAGAGTCGCACGGCGACCACGACCATCAGGCCGGCAAACAACAGCAACAAGACGGTGTCATTCATCAGCCCAGACAGCCAAGAACCGATCGGCGCTCCCACCATTCCGGCGATAGCAAACAGCAGTCCCGTTCGCACCTCCACTTGGCCCAATCGCCAACGATGCAGGAAGCCCACCAAGGCGGTCGCTCCGACGGCTGCCAGCGACACTCCCACGGCTTCACGTGGCGGGACTTCCAGGCCGTACACCAGCAGCGGTACCGCGAAGATCGCGCCTCCGCCCCCAGTCACTCCCAGCGAGAGACCAACCAACGCGCCGTAGATGATGCTCAACCACAGCATGAGAGCACTTCCAGCGTCCGCTTCATCAGATCACACTTTCAATTCCCGTCTTGGACGGACGACTAGGGACGCCGATCCGCAGTTTTCTCTCGCGATGGGGTTGCCTGCGCCGCTGAATCATGAGTTTCCCGTTGCTGAGCACGCGGAACTCGCGTGCAGGCTCCGCTCATTCAGGTTTGCACGCCGAATCGCGGCAGGACCCAACGGTTGAGTACGATCCACGCGACGAGGAACACGAGGATCGGCAGGATTTCTTTCATGTCAGTTGCTCCGTACGTGTGGCCTTAGGAATGGACCGCTTCCAGTTCGTTGTCAGTCACTGGAAGCCCAGCAGCGATCCAGGCGCGATAGCCGCCTTGCATGTTCGTGGTATCGAAGCCGGCACGCTGCAAAATGCTGGTTGCAACTGCCGATCGCCCACCGCCGAGACACTGTGCGATGACCGGCTTGTTCCGATCCAAGCGATCGAGATTGCGCAACAGCGTGCCAAGAAAGTGATGCTCCGCGCCCGCAATATGCCCGGACTCGTATTCCGTGCGGGCGCGCACGTCCAGCAACGTCGCTTCGCCACTTTCGATCCTGTCCCGCAACTCTTCGGGAGTGGCCGAGACATAGGATTCGCTGCGCAGTCCCGACTTCTGTACGGCGGCGACGTCGAAGTAGCCCCCCACGTTGTCAATGCCGATCGAACGCAGGGCTCGCAGGTCTCTTGCCAGTGACACTTCCTCCGTCACCAGGTATACCGGCTGGCGATAATCGACCAGGAAGCCGGCCCACCGGACCAAGGATGCCGCCGGGATGTTGATTGTGCCGTGAACATGAGACGCCGCAAACACTTCCGCTGGCGAAGTGTCAATCACCAGCCGCTCCTTCGTCAGGCGGAGCAAGTCGGCCGGAGTGAGTGACTCCGCCGGCGGCAAGTTGCGCAGCAACTCGGGACCGACTTTGTTCACGCGCTTCATCACGGCGAAATAGAACGGAGTTTCAGGTTGATCGGCGAGGATGTAATCGACGAACTTCTGCTCATCGGTGAATTGAAGCGCGGGATTGAACAGCTTCTCGTAGCCGACCGTGCTGGACGGAATCGCCCCCAATCCTTTTCCGCAAGCGCTCCCTGCGCCGTGCGCCGGCCACACTTGCAGGTAGTCTGCCAGGCCGCGAAATCGGCGCATCGAGTGATACAATTGCCGCGCGCCGATCTCGGCGCTGCCAATGACTCCGGCGGCCGTCTCCAGTAAGTCGGGTCGACCAATCGACCCGACGAACACGAAGTCGCCCGTGAAAATCCCCATGGGCTTGGTCGCGCCGCCTCCTTCATCGGTGAGCACAAACGAAATGCTCTCCGGCGTGTGTCCTGGCGTATGCAGCACTTCCAGTTTGACTTTGCCCACATGGAAGCGGTCGCCGTTTTTGAGGAGCATTGCCGGATACTGGTCCGCGAACTGATACTTCCAGTCGACTTGCCCCTCATCCGACAGGTAGAGTTTCGCACCGACGCGATCGGCCAGTTCCCGTGAGCCCGACACAAAATCGGCGTGGATGTGCGTTTCCGCAGAACCGACAATCCGCAGCCCTTCCTTGGCTGCCGCTTCGAGGTAGGGATCAATGTTCCGCGACGGATCGATCACGATCGCCTCGCCCGACTTCTGGCAACCGACCAGGTAGGATGCGTGCGCCAGGGCCGTGTCGTAAAAGTACTTGAGCAACATGGTTGGTCCAACCTTTCGCTATGAATGCGTTTGTTCGGTTTCGCGACGCTCAAAAACCGTCAGTGGCAACACGTTTCCTGTGGCTTTGAAGCGCACGACGTCGCGCCGGCCTGAGTGGGCGACGCGGGTGAGTCCGACACTCGGTTCCAAGGCATCCGCGCCAACAACATCCCCATGCCGCAGGTATCCGTAATTCCGGCGAACACCAGTCCGGCACCCACGAATGCCGACAGTCCGATCCAGTACGGATGTGCGAAATAGCCCAGCAGCGAGCCGATCAGCACCAGCGCACCGGCCGCAATCCGCACTTGTCGTTCCAGCGAAATGGCCTTCTGACCGCGCACGACCGGCAGGCCCGCCTGGTCCCAAGCCTGGGTTCCCCCTTCGACGTTGACGACGTTGCTGCAGCCAGCGGCAACGAGCTTTTCGCAGGCTTGCTTGCCGCGGCCGCCCGACCGGCAGATGACGTACAGCGGAATTCCAGAACCGTCTCGACCAGACGTAAGCTTCGCAGGCCCAAGCTGATCGAGCGGCACATTGCGGGCGAACTCGACGTGAACTTCGCGAAACTCCACGGGCGTTCGCACGTCGATCAGGTCCACGGTTTGCCCGTTTTGGACCGCTTGGTAGAGCTGTTTCGGAGAGATGGTGTTGACGCTCATGGCTCGCTCCTTAATCGTTCAGTGACCGAAAACATCAAATACATCGGAAAGTGTCGATATATGTGCCAAAAAAAGGGAGTGGTGCTCATTTCGCGCCACCGACTCCAAATCGCTCCTCGACGCATTTGAGGATACTCTTCAAATGCGGTTCCGCGACCCGGTAATACACCTTCCGTCCCTCCTTCTTGCTGGTGAGGAACCCGCAACGTTGCATCAATCGAAGATGCTCCGACGCCATGGCGCTCGACAGCTCACAAGCCTCCGCCAGTTCGCTCACCATGTAATCCCCTTGGAGCAACATCTGTACCATTCGCAAGCGATGAGGATGAGCCAACGTCCGCAGGCACTCGGCCGCCTGACCAAGAGCCTCTAATCCAGTCAATCGCAATTTCGTGGTGGCCATTTCACGTCCTTCAATTCCTTGTATATACTCAAATATATCGGAAGTTCACGATTTGTCAAAGAGTCAACCCCAGGAATTCGTGGATGGTCGTCGAAATAGCGCGCTTATCCAGCAGATTCTGGAAAGCGACTTCACCTTCATAATGGGACGCGTCGCCAGCTTGGCAATTAAGCGAACAAGCCATCGCCGATATAGTTTAGTGCGCTGCCTTGGGGCGACGGAGACTTGTCAGGTCGTCGGCCGAGACGACGGCCCAAGGCGATGAACGATGAACGATGACATCGCGCCTCGCGGTGGCATTTGCGGCGTTGGCCTCACCGCTCTTTCAACTGTTTCGGAGGATCATCCATCGGGTTCACATAGTTGATCTTCCAAGGCCCTTCACCATGAAACTGCAAGATGGTCTCGCCGGCCGCCCACACGAAGTGCTGCCTGCCCGACTTCCAATAGCCATATGTACCGGCCCTTGTGGGTTACATGCGCGAAAACGCTTTACACCAAGACCAGCCAGCGTGACATATCACAATCGAGGGTTAGAAAGCCGATACGTTTTTTGAATGAATGTTAACCTCGCCGTATGCTTGTAGAGGCGGTCTTGAAGCCGACGTCAGCATAGTCACGGCAAATTGCGATTCGTCGTTCAGTTGGGCGTCCCTAGCGGCATTGCTGACTCATTCAGCACTGCTTCTCCGCGCGAATTACGGCGCACTTTGACAGTGCATGTCCCGTACGCGCATTGCGACCGATCCACACAACTTCAGGATTGCTCAATCCGTGCGCCTGGAGTCGACTGAGTAAGTCGTGCTCGACCAACGCTCCGCCGATACAGCGAAACCAGTCGTTGATTTCACGTCGGTCATCCGCCGGGAGTTCGCTGGTAAGCACAATCTCCGCGAAGATCGTGCGACCGCCCGGGCGAAGTACTCTCACCACTTCGCGCATCACGGCATCTTTATCCGGCGACAGATTAAAAATGCCGTTCGCGGTCACGAGATCCACGGAGCCGTCAGAGAGCGGAATCGCATCGGCCGCTGCGTGCAGCCATTCCACGTTGCGAATGCCCACTTGTCGCAAGTTATCGCGCGCCTTGTCGAGCATCGGCTTGGATAAGTCCAGGCCGTACAACTTTCCCGCTGGTCCGACTTTCTCAGCGTACAGGCAAAGATCGAGGCCGGCTCCACACCCAAGATCGAGGACCGTCTCGCCCGGCTGAGCGTCCACGTACGGTTGCGGATTGCCAGCGCCCGTGAAGGACTCCCACATGCTTCGCGGCAATCGGTCCAACACCGCGGGAACGTAACCCACGCTTTCCGCGAACTGCCGTCCAACGGGAAAGTTGAACTTCCCCTCGGGCGCAGCGGCAACCTGGCCATATCGTGCGGCGACCGCGGCCTTGATCTCCTCAGGGGAGTACTCGATCAATGGCCGAATTGCAGGGGTGGAATTCATGACTATTCGAGTCGTGCGATGCGCCAAAGTCACAGCCGAATCTCATCGGGGGCGATCGATATCTGCCTATGGCGATTGATTGCGCGGATCGTCGCTCGGATTCACGTAGTTGATGATCCATGGTCCTTGGCCGTGAAACTGCACCACGGTTTCACCTTCGACCCAGACGAAATGCTTCATGCCGGCTTCCCAAAAGCCATACGTGCCGGCTGGCATCGGCTTCGCGGCGTCCTTGTCGACCTTTTCTCCCATGCCAATGTGGAAAGTGCCCGAGATCACCGTGACACGCTCCGTCTTAGGGTGCGTGTGCAAGGGGATCTGAAACCCATCCGGGGCCTTGATGCGAAAGACGAAAGGTCCCTCCTTCGTCGGATCTCCTTCGGCACAGCGATCTGCGCTCCCTTCGGTAACGACGGCGGCCCATCTCGCCACACGGTGTCGTCTACCGGGAAGAGTCGGAAACCGTCCATCTCGTGAGGGTCGTCAGCGAATAACGCTGCCAGGGCCGTCACTGCAGCCAGAACGCCGACGGAAAGCAGTTTCGCGTTGGTATCTCCATCAATGATGAAATGCTGTGGACAGTCTGGGGGTCGCTATCGTCCGGCCTTTTTTGTTCCGGCCTCAATGCGCCAGCCCCGCGCGCGCCAGTCGAGTACGCCTTGTTCCATCCGTTGGGCGCGAAATCCCTTTTTTCGCAACAGTTCCACCGCCTCGATCGACATGATGCAATAGGGGCCGCGGCAGTACGCGACGATCTCCTTGCCCTTCGGCAGTTCCTTCAGCCGCGATTTCAGCTCGCCGATCGGGACGGACACCGCGCCGGGGATATGCCCTGCGGCGTACTCCTCGCTCGGACGCACGTCCAATACGATCACGTCCCCCTCGCGAACGCGGCGCATCAGTTCCTCGCGGTTGACCGGCTCCAGCGCCCCGCGTTGCTCCAAGAAATCGTGCGTGAGTTGACGGATTTCGGCGAGACGCGCGTCCGCGAGGGACTGCGTCGACAATAGATACCGGCCGACCGATTCGTCGGCGAGTCGATACTCGACATATAGCCCCTTCTTCTCGGCGTCGATCAGTCGCGCCGAGCGCAATACCTTGAGGTGCTGCGAAGCGTTCGCCATGGAGAGGTCGGTCAGTCTCGCCAAGGCCTCGACGGTGCGCGGCCCTTGGCAGATCAATTCCAGCAACTCGAGGCGCTTCGGCGCGGAAACCGCCTTGCCGATGCGGGCAAGTTGTTCGTAGACACCGTCTTTGAATTGGCGATGCGAAATGCTCATATGCGCAAGTATTCAATTGGATGGTTGATTAG
>JAWXBP010000420.1 GCA_034440135.1 Planctomycetia bacterium | reverse complement strand
GCGCTCCATCACACCCTCCTTCCCCAGCCGTCATGGCCAACGGAAGAGTGGTGTACAAAAAGAGTTACGCCAGGTCAATCACAAGAGACAGTGGAACTATGAGTTGGAAGCTGAAGACATGCCAAGTTGGTTCCGCGAAGGCGTCGTGTTCGGAGAGATTTACGAGTCGGGCAATTACTTTGTCCTCCACGAAGAGCATGGCAAGGAGCGAGTCTACTACTACGACCATGACGATTTCCAGGAGGAACCGCTTGCCGAGTCGTTTGAAGCCTTCCTGGCGTTGATTGTGGATGACCCGCCCGGATTCTTGTTCCGCTGCGGTTGCTACACTCGCTATTCCGATGGCAAAACAGAAGGGCAATGGATTCCGAAGGAGTACGTTTCCAATTGTGATGCGATGTAGGGTCATCGTTTGTGCGTCAGTCTGGCACGTGCGAATTCGACTGGTGATTCATCATCACGCTAGATTCTGGCGATCCAGTACCACTTCTCAGAATTGCAACTTGCATTGCTCTGTGCTCTCTCGGTAAATTGCCCACTGGCTTCCCCAAGCCAACGTCCGAGTCGAGGCACAATTCCGTCAGGAGGCCGAATCATGCGACGCTTCATTTTCGCTGTGTGCATCGTGTCAACGGGTTTGTTCGCAATGCCGACGTCGATCCTCGCTGAGCCGCCAGCGGCCGCCGAAGCTTCTGCCGTCGAGTCCACGGACAAGCCCAAGCCGCGCGAGCCGATTTACGATGAAGCCGCCGATGGTAAACAACTCGTCGCCGAGGGGTTGGAGCGGGCGCGGTTGGAAGGGAAGCATGTGCTGGTCGTATTCGGCGGCAACTGGTGCGGATGGTGCTACAAGCTGCATGACGTGTTCGAGCAGAACGACGAGCTTCGCCAGTTGCTGTTGGCTGAGTACGAAGTCGTCCTGATCGACGTCAACACGAACGAAGCCCTGCGCGACAGCTATGGCGAGGACAACAAGAATCACGGCGTGCCGTTTCTGACGGTGCTCGATCCGAGCGGCGCGGTGCTGGTGAATCAAAACACCGGCGACCTGGAAGACGGGCCGAAGCATGACGTCGCCAAGGTCAAGGAGTTTCTCACCAAGTGGATTCCGGAACGACGCAACGCCGAACAGGTCCTGCAACAAGCGGTCGCCGACGCGGACCGGGGAAACAAGCGTGTCATCCTCCAATTCGGCGCGCCCGGTTGCGGCTGGTGCCGCGTGTTGACGAAGTATCTGCACGAACAGCATGAACTGTTCGCGGACGATTTCGTCATCGCCAAGATCGACACCGAACGCATGACCGCCGGGCAAGACGTGTCGGATCGCTTCCGCAAGACGGAGACCGGCATCCCGTGGATGGTGATCCTCGACGAACACGGCGAGCCGCTCGTCAATTCCGAGTCGCCCGAAGGCAACATCGGCTATCCGGTGAAGCCGCATGAGATCGCGTACTTCATCGAGATGCTCAAGATGAGCGCGCCGGATTTGTCCAGCGAGCGGCTGGCGGAAATCGAGCGCACGCTGCAAGAGAACGCGGCGAAGTACGACCGACCGCCAACTCCGGCGCCTGTCGCCGTGGAAGCGGTACAGGCGAATTGACGCAAGGCTAGCCGCGATACAAGCCCCGGGCTTCGATGCATTTTTCCACGGCGCGTGGAGTCAGGTATCGCAAACTGCGACCGGTCGCGGCGCGCTGGCGAATCTCGGTGCTACTAATTCCCAGCGCCGGCATTTCGACCTGACTTTGCTGAGCAACCTTTAAGCGTTCCGGCGAAATCAGCTCGGCGATCGCCGCGAATCGCGGGGCCGGCGAACCTGCGCGATGCACCACCGCCGGCGTCGCGAGCTCCAAAATCCGACGCGGCTCGAGCCAGTTGGGCAAGTCTTCCAAGGTGTCGGCGCCCATCAGCAGAAACAATTCCGCCGCGGGCTGTTCCACGTGGATCGCCGTGAGCGTATCGACGGTGTAGCTCACGCCGCCGCGATCAACCTCGAGGCGCGACACGGAAAACGCCTCGTGTCCGCCAATTGCCAGTTGTAGCAATTCGATGCGCGTCGCGGCGCCGCTCACCGTTCGACCCAGTTTGTGCGGCGGCGCGGCGGCCGGCATAAACCACACGGCATCGAGCCGACACTGCTCGCGACAACTCTCAGCCAGCAGCAAATGCCCGTAGTGAACCG
Organism: Planctomycetia bacterium; assembly: GCA_034440135.1. Taxonomy (NCBI): domain Bacteria; kingdom Pseudomonadati; phylum Planctomycetota; class Planctomycetia; species Planctomycetia bacterium. Next base: position 1,775 of record JAWXBP010000420.1, on the reverse strand, counting down.
GATCGAAAGTACCGCCAAAAATGCCAAGTCGCATGGAGCCGCCGCGAGTGCAATGAGTCGCCGCTTCTCGACTGGGCGGCGCTGCATTTTACCAAGACATCAATCGTTTTTCGCGGCGGAGTTTGAAGTTTTCAGTGTTCAGTTTTCAGTGTGTGGATCGCCACGTTCAACACCGCTCGCTTGCATTCCCTCGCGCCATTCCCCCTTCTCATCTTTCTCCTCTCCGCGCCTCAGCGCCTACGCGGTTCCAACCGAAACAGGCCCTCCGTGTCCTCCGTGCACTCCGTGGTAAATCGCCGGAGTCGACCCGCTACTCCGCTTCCCCAAATTGCGAATTGAACTCCTCCGGATCAAAGGGGTCCGGCGTCGCTTCCTGATCGTCTTCCGCCTTGAAGCCAACCTGTTCGACGTCCGCGTTCGCCGCCGGCGCCGATTTGCGCGCGGCCGCGTTCATCGCCTCGTTGCCGGTTGCCAGCCGCACCCATTCATAGAGTTCGAAGTATTGCCGACTGTTTTGCCGCGTGAAGATGGCCGTGTCCGCGCCGCCGTGCGGTTCGATCGGTCGGACCAACAGCGGGCTTTCCTGCGGATGACTCTGGTCCAGTTGTTCGAGCACGGCCAGCAGATTGCGTTGCGTCTGGCGCCGCGCCCGGTCTCCTTGGCCGCGAACCTTGGCGAGCGTGAACTCCGACTTCGCGCCGACGCCATGGCAGCCCGTTGTAGCGCATGAATTCATCAACAGTGGCTGCACGGCCGCAGCGAATTTCTGCATCACCTCGGGCGGGAGCTTCTTGGTTTGACGATCCAGCTCCTGGCGATCGTTGGTTTTGGTCGGCAGGGGCGATGCGACCGAAGGCGCCGTCGGAGCCGTTTTCGCCAATTCCAACCGGCGCGCCATCAGGCGAATGCGCGGGTGATCCGCGTCCAATCGCGCCGCGTGAGCGACTTCGACTGCGGCCTCGTCGAGCAATTCTTGTTGCAGGCACCATTGCGCTAATTCCAAATGCTCGTCGGCCCGCGTGCCCCGAAGTTGGGCGCGCTTTTTCTCATAGCCTTCGCGCAAGTCCTTGCAACGCAGAGCCACATCGTCCGCGCGCAGCCGCAATTCGCCGCCCGGCAAGGCCACGTAATAGCGGTTGCCGGACTGGGTGATTTTGCCGCGGATGACCTCGCCGTTTTGGAGGATCAGCAGCCCTTCCTCCGGCGCCAGCGCGATCGGCTCCGCCGCCCAAGCCGCGACGGCGCAGAGGCTCGCCGCCGCCAGGAACAAGACCGGGATTGTCCGCCAGGATAGAATCATGCGCGGGAGGCTAGGTGAACCCGCCCCCAGGGTCAAGATCGAACGGAACGGCACGCATGTCCAGTCCTTTGGAAGAACTGATCGGCGCCTTGGTGGTGATCGACGTGGTCAGCCCATACGTCTATTTGGGCAAACTCGCCGAGCACCGCGCGGACTTCCTGCTGCTGGAAGATGTCGACGTCCACGACCTGCGCGACGTCGGCACCACGCGCGAAAAATACGTCCTCGACAGCCGCCTCCACGGCATCCGCACGAATCGCCGCCGCGTCTGGTTGTCGTTACGCGAAGTCGTTGGCATTTCCCGCCTGGACGAAGTCGTGCCGTATTGAGTTGCCCGCGAAACACGCGAAAGGACGCCAAAAGGGGGACAGTGAAGGTGTCCTGCTTCACCTGAAACTGGAATTCTCGTCCGTTGGGGTTAGCATAGACCCAAGCGGAGGTTCATTCCATGAGCGGGAAACGTGCGCGTAGGCAG